>CAMZJG010000088.1 GCA_947307505.1 uncultured Clostridia bacterium
GCGGCGGCCAGGGCCAGAAGATTGCAAACTAACTTTTTGGTTTTCATACATCCATACCTTTCTGCTTAATCAGGGGGTTATCCTCTGTCGTTTGTCGCGTCTCCGCTGCCGCTCAGGGGGATGGCCTCCCCCAGATAGGTGGGCTCAGGCTGAAACAAGCACTGGAAAAAGTCCTTGTCCCGGGCCAGGATCTCCCGGATATCCCGGTACAGCTGACCCGCGTATCGGCGGGTATCGCAGGGAACGCCCACCGCCTCCAGCCCCAGCTGGGAGGCGATATACAGGGCCCGGGGCAGGTGGTAAGCCTGGGTGACGATGACGATCCGCTGCGCCCCGAAGATCGCTTCGGCCCGATACAGGCTGTCGTAGGTGTTGAAGCCCGCGTGATCCATGAACACGTCGTCCGAGGGGATCCCGGCAGCCAGGGCTGCGTCCTTCATGGCGTTCACTTCATCGTGATCCTCCCGGCCATGGTCCCCGCTCATAAGGAGCTTCGGGGCGGCTCCGGCTTCATAGAGCCGCAGCCCCGTATCGATCCGCTCCCGGAGCATGAGGCTGGGGCTGCCGTCCGGCAGCAGGCCTGCCCCCAGGACCAAAATGCAGTCCCAATCGCCGGATCCCAGATCCTCCGGAGAAAGGATCCGGTTTCGGGTATGCAGAAGGATGACCGCATTGGGTCCGAGCCCCAGCAGGAGCAGGAGACAGAGGATCGAGATCAGGGCGATCCGCAGGACCTTTTTCTTTCTCTTCATGAATACGCCCTCCAAAGTTCCTTCATTATAAGCGAAAGAGAAAAAATATACAATATGGGGTATTGCGCGGGATGGGGAAAAGGGCATAGAATTTCCTCAGAACAGAGAGGAGGGCAGGGTATGGAGCAAAAACGACTGGAGCTGGCCCTGTACGGCAAGGGAGGCATCGGCAAATCCACCGTCAGCGCGAACCTTTCCGCCGCCCTGGCGGCGGCGGGCAGCCGGGTGCTGCAGGTGGGCTGCGATCCCAAGCATGATTCCACCCGCCTGCTCCTGGGGGGCGGCAGCCTTCCCACGGTGCTGGATTATCTCCGCACCGTGCCCAAAGAGGAGGAAAAGCTGGAGGCGGTGCTGCGGAAAGGCTGGGGCGGCGTCGGCTGCGTGGAAGCGGGCGGTCCGAAGCCCGGCGTGGGCTGCGCCGGCCGGGGCATCATCACCGCCTTTGAATTCCTGGAGAGGCACCGGGCCAAGTCCGATTACAATATCCTGATCTACGACGTGCTGGGGGATGTGGTCTGCGGCGGTTTCGCCGTACCCATCCGCCGGGAATACGCCGACGCCGTGTTTCTGGTGACCAGCGGGGAATTCATGGCGCTTTACGCCGCCAACAACATTCTCCGGGGGATCCGGAATTTCGACGGCAGTGATTGCCGCCGGGCGGCGGGGATCATTTTCAATGAACGGAATCTGGCCGGGGAGGCGGAGCGAGTGGAACGCTTCGCCCGGGCGGCGGGACTGCCCATCGTGGCCCGGGTCCCCCGGAGCGAAGCCTTTTCCCGGGGCGAGGAGGCGGGGAAACCCCTCCTGGCTCTGGATGGCTTTGAAGAGGAAAAAAACGTGTTCACCCGGCTTGCGGAGAAGATCCGCGGCGGTCTGGACCTGTATGAAGCACGGCCCCTGGAGGATGAAGCGCTGGAAGAAGTCGTGCTCCGGGGCGGAAGCGCCGGGATACCGGTCCGTCTTCCGGAAAAGCCGGAGGAAAGGGCGGAGAAAAAACCGCCCTCTGCGCCGGTTCCGGCGGCGGGAGAGCCTCGCATGCCTCTGTACGGCTGCGCCTTCAACGGAGCCTCCACCACAGCCATCCACCTGACGGACGCCGTCGTCATCGCCCATTCCCCCCGATCCTGCGCCTTCTATACCTGGCAGAACATCAGCTCCCCGGGAAGGAAGAACATCTTCAACCGGGGCATCGTCATGCCCTCCGCCCTCAGTCCCAACTACGAGACCACGGAGCTGGGCCACGCCGAGGCTGTGTTCGGCGGAACGGAGAAATTGAGGACTCAGGTGGAGCGGGCCCTGGAGCGGAAGCCCGGGGCGGTGATCGTCATCAGTTCCTGCGTCAGCGGCATCATCGGGGACGACCTGCTGAGTCTGGAGCGTCTGTCCACACCGGAGACCCCGGTGATCGCCGTCCGGGCCGACGGAGTGCTGAACGGAGACTATATGGAGGGCATCCGCCTCTGTCTCCACCGCCTGGCGGAGAAGCTGGTACGCCGGGACGCGCCGAAGCAGCCCCGGACGGTGAACCTCATCGGGGAGGTGGGGGTGAGCTACTACACCGAGTCGGACTACCGGACCCTGCGCCGCCTCCTGGAGGGCATGGGGATCTCCATCGGCTGCCGCTTCCTGGGGGACTGTACGGCGGAGGAACTGAGGAACCTCACCGCCGCGCCCCTGAACCTCCTGGCCACGGACAGTCAGGATAACCTGGAACTGAAGGCCTGGTTGGAATCGGAGTACGGCTGCCGGTTCAAGCCCGGTACGCTGCCCATCGGCTTTCGGGCTACCCGGGATTTCCTCCTGGAACTGGGAGACTATTTCGGCTGCCGGGCGGCAGCGGAAGCCCTGGTGGAAAAAGAAGCGGAGGACTACCGCCGGGAAATCGAAGCCCTGAAGCCCGTGCTCCGGGGGAAAAAGGTGCTCATGACCACCATCAACGCCAACCTGGACTGGCTCCTGGACGCGGCAGAGGACTGCGGCATGGAATTCGTATGGATCGGAGTGCTGAACTATCTGAGAAAGGAACTGCACGTCACGGACCGGGCAGAGCGATTCTCCGCCATAAAGGAGATCACCGGGGCCCGGCAGGTGGAGGAGAAGATCCGGGAGCTGAAGCCGGACCTGGTGCTGGGAAACTTCACTGCAGCGAAGGGGGAGGGAGACTATCTGACGGACACCCTGCCCATGACCCAGCCCATCGGCTTCGGTTCCGGCCTTGCGGTCCTCCGCCGCTGGGCTCAGCTGAACAAAAACGAAAGAGAGGGGGAGTGGAAGCATGACGAACGCTGGTTCCAAGAGTATTACGCCTGACTGCACCACCGGGGCCATTTTCGCCATAGAGGGGATCCGCAGCGCTGTGGTGCTGCTGAACGGACCCATGGGCTGCCGCTTCTACCACAGCACCACCTCCCGCTTCCTCACGATCCGCCCCCTTCTGCGCCTGCCCCAGGAGGAGGGCGGGGAAGCCCGGCCGGTGGACTACAATACGCTGAACAACTGGTTCTTCCGCCAGGAGCGGGTGCCCTGCACCTGGCTGGACGGGGAGGACTACGTATACGGCACCCGGGAGAAGGTGCTGGAGGCGCTGGCGTACATCCGGGACCATGTGGCCTTCGATCTGCTGGCCATCGTGAATTCCCCCGGGGCATCCCTCATCGGAGACGCCCTCCTGGAGCCTGCCCGGGGATTGCTGGGGGATAAGGTCATCCTGCTGGAGACCCCGGGATGGTCCTCCGCCTGGGAGGACGGGGCCTCTGCCGCCTCCCTCCAGGTCCTGAAAGGCCTGAGACTGCGGAAGGACCGGGAAATCCCGGGCCGGGTGAACCTCCTGGGGGTGAACCTCTGGCAGCGGTACCAGGAGGGGGACATCCTGGAACTGAAGCGCCTGCTTGCCCTCTGCGGCATCGAGACCGGGGCGGTGCTCTGCGCCGGAACTTCGGTGCCGGAGCTGGAGCGGCTTCCGGAGGCGGAGCTGAATCTGGTGGTCTGCCCGGAGTTGGGGATGGATTGCGCAAAGTACCTGGAGGAGACCTGGGGCACGCCGTATCTTTGCCCGGACCTGCCCGTGGGCTTCGACGCGACGGAGGCCTGGATCGACCAGGTGTGCGGCCGCCTGGGGAAGGATCCCGCTCCCGCCCTGGAGGAGAGCCGCCGGGCGAGGGCCCTGGCCTGGTACAAGCTCCGGGACTTTGAGCAGAGCTACGGCAGGCCCCGGGGGGTGAAGTTCCACGTGGATATCGGCCCCTCCGCGGACAGGGCTTATACCGCTTTTCTCCGGGACTACCTGGCCATGATCCCGTCTCCGGCGCGGGAAGCGGAGCTGGTATTCTCCGACGCCAATGTCATCGCGGAGCTTATGCTGGAGAACTGGACCTTCTGCGGGATCGAGGCCAGGATGCCCAGCATGGGGTATACGGACCTCCTCCCCAAGACCCACCTGGGGGTGAACGGAGCCCTGTTCCTCACAGAGCAGGTGCTGAACGGGCTGATGAGCAAAATATAAACGGCACGGACTCTTTTGCCCGTTTCCCCTTGCAGGAAATCCTGCAGGGGGTGTAAAATGCGGGCAGAACAGCCTGTGCCTGCAAAGGAGTGTATCCCATGATCCCTTTTGACGAGAAATACTGCCTGGAGACCTTCAAGCGCCTCCTGGCGGTGGACAGCACCACCGGCCAGTATGAGGAGATCCAGAAACTCCTGTGCGCCATCCTGGATGAGCTGGGTTATCCATACACCGTCGCCCGGAAGGGCGGCGTCATCGCGGACATGGGGGGAGAGGGAAACGCTCTGTGCCTCACCGCCCATGTGGACGATATCGGCCTGATGGTTCGGCATGTGAACGGGGACGGAACCCTGAACGTCTGCTCTGTGGGCGGTCTCTATCCCTTTTACTGCGTGACGGAAAATGTCCGGGTGTACACACGGGACGGAAAGGCGTATACCGGCGCCGTCTGCCGAACCCCCAATTCCATCCATGTGACGGAGGAGGAGCTGCGCACCGTGCTGCCGGATTTCCGCACCAACGTCTGCGTCGTCCTGGATGCGGATACCCACAGCGCGGAGGAGACGAAGGCCCTGGGGGTGGATACCGGGGATATCATCGCCCTGGAGCCGCGCATGACCGTCTCCGGCGGCTATCTCAAGAGCCGGTTTATCGACGACAAGGCCTGCGCCGCCCTGCTTCTGGCCCTGATGAAGGGAATGAAAGAGAGCGGTATAATCCCGGGACGAAAGGTTTACGCCTATTTCGCCGTGTATGAGGAGATCGGTCACGGCACCGTGGTGCTGCCCCGGGACGTGGAGGACATGATCGCCATCGATATCGCCCCCACCGGGCCGGACCAGAATTCGGACGAGCGGAAGGTCTCCATTTTCGCCAAGGACTCCCGGTATCCCTACCACTGGGGTCTCACCAACGAGCTGCGTTCCGCTGCCATCCGGGCAGACGTCCCCTTCGTAATGGATATTTTCACCCCCCATTACGGCACGGACTGCGACCCGGTGATCACCGCAGGCTACGACGTGCGCCACGGGGCCATCGGCCCCGGCACCGCCAACAGCCACGGCTATGAGCGCACCCATATCGAGGGCCTGAAGGC
>CAMZJG010000089.1 GCA_947307505.1 uncultured Clostridia bacterium
CGCTGATGAGCAGTCTGGGTTTCAGCAGACTGAAGCCGCTCACCTTCCGCAGCAGCTCCCGGAGCAGCCGCTCCGTCATTTCAAAATCCGAGACGACGCCGTCCCGGATGGGGCGGATGGCCGCCAGATTCACGGGGGTACGGCCCAGCATCTTCTGCGCCTCCGTGCCGACGCCGAGCACACGGCCGTTGACCCGGTCCACGGCGATCACCGCCGGTTCCCGGAGCACGATGCCCTTGTCCCGTATGCATATCCGCACCGTGGAGGTGCCCAGGTCGATCCCGATATCTTTCCCAAACAGCATGGGGTGTACCTCTTCTCTATGGTCTATGCGGCCGACAGCACAGGGTGGCGCATACCACGCCGGAGGCGCCTTCGGTCAGCAGGACCCTGGCACATTCCGACAGGGTCGCCCCTGTGGTGACCACATCGTCGATCAGCAAAATGCGCTTCCCAAGGAAACGCTCAGGATGGATGGCGGCGAAGGCGCCGCTCACGTTGGCGGTCCTGGCTGCCTCGCCGGTCAGGCGGGATTGGGGCGGCCTGTACCTGCGCTTCCTTAGCAGGGCGGCGGTCTCCGCGCCCAGCAGGCGGGCCGTTTTCTCCGCCAGGATGCGGCTCTGGGAATACCCTCTGCGGCGAAGCCGCAGAAAACTCACCGGCACCCAGGTGATCAGATCATACTTCCCCGCCAGGTCCTGTTCCACCCGCTCCGCCATCAGATCGGCGAAAGCGGCTGCCGAGCCGGAACGGGAACCGAACTTGAACCGCAGCAGGGCCTCCCGGGCCTTGTCCCGATACAGCAGGGGCGACACGCAGACGCTGAAAAAACGGCCGCTGCGCTTCCCCGCCGCCCCGGCATAGGGCAGATCCCTTCGGCATTCTGCGCAGATGAGGGTCTCCTCCCCCTGCAGCAGTTTTTCGCAGAAGGGGCACTTGGGCGGGTACAAAAGACGGATCAGTCTGCGCATCACGTCTCCGCCGCGCAGAGGCGGGTCTTCAGACCGCTGTACCGCTTCTGGGTCCGGTTGTTCTCCACCATGGCGGAAAAGACGTCCTCATCCCCCACCACGATGAGCAGATTCCTGGCCCGGGTCACGGCGGTGTACAGCACCGCCCGGGTCAGCAGACTGGGGGCGCACTGCCCCAGCGCCAGGATCACCGCGCTGTATTCGCTGCCCTGGGATTTGTGTACGGTCATGGCGTAAGCCGGCTCCAATTCACCCAGCAGATCGAAGGTATACAATACGCTCCGGTCCTCGAATTCCACCGTCAGGGTCTGATCCGGGATGCTCACCCGGGTGATGCGTCCCACATCCCCGTTGAATACGCCGGTGCCGGTCATGCCGTTGGTCTTTCGCCAGATGAGATCGTAGTTGTTCCGCACCTGCATCACCCGATCCCCGCAGCGGAACAGGAACTGGCCGAAGCTTTTCTCCGCCTTCTCCCCATCCTGGGGATTCAGGGCTTCCTGCAGGGCTTTATTCAGAGAGTTTGTTCCGGTGATGTTTTTTCGGGAGGGGCTGAGGACCTGGATCTCCTCACGGGGGATACCCATTTTCTCCGGAAGCCGGGAGGCGCAGAGCTCCAGAATGGTCTCCACCGCCGCTTCCCCGTTCTTCCGCCGGAGGAAGAAAAAGTCCCCCCGGTTTTCCCGCAGATCCGGCAGATCGCCCCTGTCGATCAGGTGGGCGTTCCGGATGATCCGGCTCTCGGAGGCCTGACGGAAAACCTCCTCCAGGCGTACGGAGGGCATGGCCCCGCTCCGAAGCAGGTCCCGGAGCAGATTTCCCGGGCCGACGCTGGGCAGCTGATCCCCATCTCCCACCAGCACCAGTCGGCAGTCCGGCTTCATGGCCCGAAGCAGAGCCTGGAGGAGGATGACATCTACCATGGAGGTCTCATCCAGGATCACCGCATCTGCCCGAAGGGGATCGTTCTCATCCCGTTTGAATACCTGGAAGCCCAGTTCCGGATCATAGCCCGTTTCCAGCAGCCGATGGATGGTGCTGGCTTCCCGACCGCACAGCTCCTGTATCCGCTTCGCCGCCCGCCCCGTAGGCGCGGCCAGGGCCGTTTCCAGTCCCATGGCGTCGAAGCTCCGCAGTATGGCCCGGATCGTGGTGGTCTTGCCGGTGCCGGGACCGCCGGTGAGCAGGAATACCCTGTGCTGCACGGCTTCCCGCACAGCGCGGCGCTGGTTTTCCGCCAGCTCCACGCCCAGTTCCCGCTCCGCCTGCTCCAGGCAGCGTTCCGCCGTATTCAGCCGGCCTGGGGCCATGCGGGACATCCCCAGCAGACGGGAAGCGATCTCCCTCTCCGCCCGCCAGAGGCGGGTCAGGTATACGGCATGCTGACCGGCGATATCCTCCCGGACGGTTTCTCCGCTCTCCGTCAGCCGGTCGACGGCCTCCCGGACCTGTTCCTCCGGTACGCCGATGAGCAGGTTGACCGCTCCCGCCAGTTTTTCCTCCGGGATGAAGCAATGACCGTTGCCCGCATTATGATGCAGTTCGAACAGTACCGCCGCCTCCACCCGTTCGGAACAGTCCCCCTCGAAACCCAGCTTCAGGGCCAGGCGGTCCGACTCGGCAAAGGTCGCGCCGAAATACTCGTCGCAGAGGATGTACGGGTTGGCGTACAGCACGCTCATGGCGTCGTCCCCGTAACTGCGGTACATTCGGATGCCGATACTCAGGCGGATATCGTTTCCGGCAAAGAACTCCAACAGTCTCCGGAGAGCGGCCTGCTTCCGGAAAGCCGCGCCGATCTCCTCCGCCCGCTTAGCCGGGATGCCCTTGATCTCCGCCAGCCGTTCGGGGCTCTCCTCCATGATCCGCAGGGCGTCCTCCCCGAAGGCTTCCACGATGTTCCGGGCTGTGGCCGGACCGACGCCCTTGATGATACCGGAAGAAAGGTATTGTACGATCCCTGCCAGGGAGGCCGGCAGGAGCCGCTCCATATGATCCGCCCGGAACTGGGTCCCGTGGACCTGGTGGGCCATCCACTGGCCCTCTGCCGTGAGCTCCTCTCCCGGGGCGGCATAGGGCAGCGTGCCCACCACGGTAACGATCCCGCCTTCCTGCAGGGACAGGCGGAAAACCGTATAGCCGTTTTCTTCATTGGTATAGATGACGGACTCAATGCTTCCGGAAATGACCGTCTGCTCTCCGGGCCTGCCCTCCGGCCCGGTTTTGCCCCTGACGCCGCTCATGCCAGCACCGGGCGCAGATACTGCCCCGTATAGCTCCCGGGGAAGGCGGCGATCTCCTCCGGGGTGCCCGCGCAGACCAGCGTACCACCCTTGTCGCCCCCTTCGGGACCCAGGTCAATGATATAGTCCGCGGATTTGATCACATCCAGGTTGTGCTCGATGACGATCACGGTGTTCCCCGCGTCCACCAGGCGATTCAGGACGTCCATCAGCTTTTGCACGTCTGCCATATGCAGCCCGGTGGTGGGCTCATCCAGCACATAGATGGTTTTTCCGGTGGAGGGCCGCAGCAGCTCGGAGGCCAGCTTTACCCGCTGGGCTTCCCCGCCGGAAAGGGTGGTGGAGGACTGCCCCAGCTTTACATAATCCAGGCCCACGTCCCAGAGTGCCTGGATCTTGGGCTGGATCTTGGGCTGGTTTTCGAAGAAGCGAAGGGCTTCGTCCACCTTCATTTCCAGGACTTCGTAGATATTCTTCCCCTTGAAGCGGACTTCCAGGGTCTCCCGGTTGTACCGGCGGCCTTTGCACACCTCACAGGGAACGTAGATATCCGGCAGAAAGTGCATTTCGATCTTCAGAACGCCGTCGCCGCTGCAGGCTTCGCACCGGCCGCCCCGGACGTTGAAGGAGAAGCGCCCCGCCCCGTAACCCCGGCTCCGGGCGTCCGGCGTATCCGCAAACAGCTCCCGGATATCGTTGAACAGGCCGGTATAGGTGGCGGGATTGGACCGGGGAGTCCGCCCGATGGGGGCCTGATCGATGCTGATGATCTTATCCAGGTATTCGATCCCCCGAATCTCCCGGTACTTTCCGGGACGGCAGCGCACCCGGTTCAGCTTCGCCGCCAGAGCCCGGTAAAGGATCTGGTTCACCAGGGAGGATTTTCCGCTGCCGCTCACCCCGGTGACGCAGGTGAAGGCGCCAAGGGGAATGCGCACGTCGATGTCCTTCAGATTGTTCTCCTGCGCTCCCAGGATCTCCAGCCAATGGCCGTTTCCGGGCCTTCGGGCGGCAGGCACGGGGATCTTTTTCTTCCCGCTGAGATACTGTCCGGTAACAGACTTTTCGCAGGCGATCACGTCTTCCAGGCTCCCGGCGCACAGCACTTCCCCGCCGAAATTCCCGGCTCCCGGGCCGATATCCACGATATAGTCCGCTGCCCGCATGGTCTCCTCATCGTGTTCCACCACGATGAGGGTGTTCCCCAGATCCCGGAGCCGCTTCAAAGTTTCCAGAAGTTTGGCATTGTCCCGCTGGTGCAGGCCGATGCTGGGCTCATCCAGGATATACAGGACCCCCATGAGGTAGCTGCCGATCTGGGTGGCCAGGCGGATGCGCTGGCTCTCCCCGCCGGAGAGGGTCCCGGCCTGGCGGGAGAGGGTGAGATAGTCCAGTCCCACGTTCTGAAGGAACCCCAGCCGCGCCCGGATCTCCTTCAGGATCCGGTCCGCGATCATGGCGTCCTGCCCCTCCAGCCGGAGGGTATCCAGAAAAGCCAGGGCTTCGGTGACGGACTTCTCCGTAAAATCCGCGATACTGACGCCTCCCACGGTGACCGCCAAGGCGGTATCCTTCAGCCGTTTTCCGCCGCAGACGGGGCAGGCATACTCGGACATGTATTCCTCCAGCTCCGCACGCATGGAGCTGCTCTGGGTCTCCTGATACCTGCGCTTCAGATTGTTTACGATCCCTTCAAAGGGCTGATAGAAGGTGCCTACGCCCCGTTCCCGCTCGTACCGGAGCTCCAGTTTTTCTCCGTCCGTCCCGTAGAGGATGGCGTTCAGGGCTTCCTGAGACATATCGCACACGGGAGTCGTGAGCTTGAAGCGGTATTTCCGCCCCAGGGATTCAAAATACATCCGGGCGATTCCGTCGCTCTTGGCATTGCCCCAGCCCGGGGCGAGGATGGCCCCGTCGGCGATGGAGAGGGCGGTATTGGGGATGATCCGGTCCGGGTCCACCCGGAGCCGGGTGCCCAGGCCGTCGCACTCGGGGCAGGCGCCGTAGGGGTTATTGAAGGAGAACATACGGGGCGGCATGTCTTCGATGCTGATCCCGCAGTCCTCGCAGGCATAGTTCTGGGAAA
>CAMZJG010000090.1 GCA_947307505.1 uncultured Clostridia bacterium
TCGATATTCATGAAGTGGTGGGCGTTGATGGCGCAGCCGATGGGAGCGACGCCGATGGTCTTTCCCAGCAGATCCATTTCGTCCAGCACTTCCATGATGATCCGGTGGGCGATGCCGTGGGTGCAGCCGGGGCAGTAGCTGGTATCCACCGGGGTCATGCCTTTGGTGGGCGTAAATACAGCTTTCATTTCAGACCCTCCAACAGTTCCTTCGTCTTGTCCGCGATCTCCCGGGAGCCGGGGACGATGCCGCCGGTGCGGTGCACCAGGGCCACGGGCCAACGGCCCTTGACCCCCAGCTTCACGTCCTCGATCATCTGGCCCATGCTGAGCTCCGCGCTCACCACCAGCTTCGTCTTGTCTCCCAGCTTATCGAAGGCCTGGTAGGGATAGGGCCAGAGGCTGATGGGCCGGATGAGGCCCGCCTTGATCCCTTGCTCGCCCAGCAGCTCCATGGCCTCCAGGCAGAGGCGGGAAACGGTGCCGAAGGCCACGAAGACCACCTCCGCGTCCTCCAGGTCGTACTCCTGCCATTTCACCAGTTCCTTTTCCGCCCGGCGGTATTTTTCGAAAAGCTTCTCCACGTGGGCTTCCAGTTCATCCGGCTGCATCCGCAGGGAGAAGACCACGTTCCGGCCGGGATGAGCGTCTGTGCCCGTGATGGCCCAGGGCCGGGTCTCGTTCAGCTTGTCCTCCGGGGTGATGCCTCTGGGCTCGGGGAGTTCCACGGGCTCCATCATCTGGCCCATCATGCCGTCCGCCAGGATCAGCACCGGGTTCAGGTATTCCTCGGCGATGTCGAAGGCCTTGTACAGCAGATCCACACATTCCTGGATCCCCGCGGGGGCGAAGACCAGGAGCTTGGCGTCTCCGTTATATCCGCCCCGGGTGGCCTGGATGTAGTCCGCCTGGCCGGGCTGGATGCCGCCGACGCCCGGGCCGCCCCGGGAGACGTTCAGGGCCACCAGGGGAGTCTCCGCGGAGCAGAGGAATCCCATGCCCTCCTGCATCAGCGCCAGGCCGGGGGAGCTGGTGGAGATGAACACCCGTCCGCCGCTGGCGGAGGCGCCGAAGGCCATGCTGACGGCGGCGAGCTCGCTCTCCGCCTGGATGAACGCGCCGCCCGCCTCGGGCAGAGCGTGGCTCATATATTCGGGGATCTCGTTCTGGGGGGTGATGGGGTAGCCGAAGTAGCAGCGGACGCCCGCCCGGATGGCCGCCTCGGCAAAGGCCTCGTTCCCCTTCATCAGGATACGGCTCATGCAGTTTCACCTTCTTCCAGTTCGTAGATGGAAATGCAGCAGTCCGGGCACATGGTGGCGCAGCTCCTGCACCCCACGCAGGCGGACTCATCCGTGATCCCGGCGGGGTGGTAACCCTTGTTGTTCACGCCCTCGTCCATGGCCAGGATCTTCTTCGGGCAGAAGCTGACGCACAGCTCGCAGCCCTTGCATTTGTCCTTGTTGAACAGGACCCGGTAACGCTTTGCCATAGGCACCTCCGTTGTCAGTGAAAAGTGGATAGTGATTCGTGAATAGGGGAAATAAGCATTAGTTGTCCCATCGGGACGGTCAAACATTATAATTTTCTGTCCAGGTAGGTCGGGCGCATATACATCCCGATCCGGAATAAGGGGATCCCGGTATCCGCAAGCTGCGCTTCCAGCGCCTCCGGACAGCAGGCGCACAGGACGGGCAGGCGGGTCTCCCGCCCCAGGGAAACGGCGAAATCCCAGCCCTCCAGGATATCCCGCTTCTCCGTGAGGCGGAGCAGGTGGGTGTTGGAGATGAGGCCGGTGACGGAAAGCCCGGTCATGGCTTCGATGCGCCGGAGCTGGTCCAGGGCTTTTTCCGCCGTGTCCGTCCCCGGGCGGTTCTTGTTTACCACATACAGGAGCCGGGCGTTTTCCCGAAAATACCGGGTGTACTGGTTCAGGAGCCTGGCCCCCTCCGGGTCGCCCCCCAGGTCGCAGATGACCCGGCAGCCCTCATCCTCCAGCGGGGTCCGGATGGCGGGATCCAGGGTCTGGAGCTCCGTGGCGCTCTTGCCTCCATAGGCGTCGGAGTACACCTTTACCCCGGCCTTCTCCAGGTTCTCCCCCTGCTCCCGGCTGCGGAAATAGGGGTTTTCGATATCCAGATCCACCAGAGCCAGGGGCTTCACCCCCTCCGCCGCCAGGGCGAAGGCCAGGGAAACGGCAAATTCCGTCTTTCCCGTGCCGAAATGGCCCACCACGGCGATCTTCCGGGGCCCCTCGGCCATATCCCGCAGAAACGCATCCATAGAATAAACTCAGCGGCCCCGTCGGTAAAACGGAGCCGCTTATCCTTCCTGTAAGCTGGGTTCGTTTTCCTTCGGCGATTCAGTTTTCCTCATGCAGAAGCAGGCTGCCCGGAATCAGACCGGCCAGCAGGGTAAGCAGCAGGGGATGCAGCGTTTGCTTCGCCACGGAAAACTGCGCCTCACTTTCACATTAAATGAATAGAGAATCGGGGGAATATGGTGATTATACTTTGTCCCCCCGCCCCTGTCAAGCGGGAGTTTGACGGATTCTTTCACATTTTTTCACTTTTTTCCCGTCAGCCCTTGACATTGACGCGGCGTCAAATGGTAAAGTTGGGCCGGAATCGGGGGAAAGGAGCGGATGAAAATGAAGAAAACGACAAGATATGGGCTTCAGGCGATTGCCCTGCTGATGCTGGGTCTGCTCTGGGGCTGCGCCGCGAAGCAGGCGGAGGGCGGCCCGATGCCGACGGAACCGGAAAGGATCCCGCTGCCGCCGGAGCCTGCGGGGATGTATTCCGGCTCGGGCAGCGCGACAGAGGCTTATCAGCTGCTCTGGGAGAAGTTTTTGCCAAAGGAGGAGACGGAAGACAAGCATCTCCTGGAGAAGGACATCCCCTTTCCGGAGTGGTACGGCGGAGCCTTCCGGGATAACGACCGCCGCCTGTGCATCCTGATCGTGGAAGGGCATGAGGCGATGGCCGGGACCATCCAGGCGGAGCTGAAGGGCCAGCCGGTGAAGTTCCGGTCGGCGGAGTTCCCAATCCATACTCTGTATCAGGCCCAGGCGGAGATCGAGGAGGAATACCGGGGCTGGTCCGCCATCGCGGTACGGCCGATGCAGAACCGGGTGGTGGTGGGCCTGCCGGACCCGGGGAGCGGGGAGGGGCAGGCGCTCCGGGAAGCGCTGGAGGCGCGATACCCCTGCGTGGAGTTTGAGGGGACGGGGTATGCCGTTCCGTATTGAGGGACGAGCTTCCCGGGAAAAATAAAAAAAACCGTTGACAAACGCGGTGAAACCTGCTTTAATGCGCTAAAAGGCTGTGACGAAGACGGTCGGGATGCACCGGGCCACAGAGATCCGGCGGAGGCTGAAAGCCGGACGATGGCGCGTTCCATGGACACATCACTTCCGAGCCGGGGACCTGAGCGCGTGGAGCGGGTAAGGCCCTCCGTGAAGGCCGCGTGAGAGCCGAGGGCTTGTCGGAGCCCCATGAGCGGCGCGAAAGCGCAATTTGAGTGGTACCGCGGGTTGAAGGATCAGCTCGTCTCAAAGTTTCTTCTTTGGGGCGGGTTGTTTTTTTGCGCCGACGCCGCCCGAACATCGCTTGAGGAGGTAACAGTCATGGCTACGGGAACGACGACGGGAGCACTGTTTGAGGTTGCGGGCCGCATTCGCGCCCTTCGGGGCGAGGCGGGATACAGCATCCCCCGCATGGCGGAGCTCACGGGTCTGGATGAAGAGACCTACCGCATGTATGAGGCGGGGGAGACG
This sequence comes from uncultured Clostridia bacterium, assembly GCA_947307505.1. The sequence continues at coordinate 3,778 of CAMZJG010000090.1, forward strand.
GATCTGCCCTTTACCTTTATTCATAAATGCGCGCAGGTCTTCCGGGTGGAGATCGTGGAACTCATGGAGGGCAGCAGCGCCCGCCTGAGCCGCTACGCCGTCACCCGCCGGGGAAAGGGAGAGCTCACCGCCCATGAGCCGGGCATTGAGATCCGCAGCCTGGCCTCTCGTTTTAAAGATAAGATCGCGGACCCCTATTGGGTGCGCTATGCCTATTCTGAGGAGGAGCAGGATAAGCCCATCCACCTGGTGACACACGGCGGCCAGGAATTCGACCTGGTGCTGGAGGGCAGCCTGAAGGTGCAGGTGGGGGACAATTCCGAGATCCTCTTCCCGGGGGACAGCATCTATTACGATTCCTCCACCCCCCACGGGATGATCGCCCTGGACGGGCAGGACTGCGTCTTCTGCGCCGTTATCCTGGCGGAGGAGGAGAATGTGCAGTGGGAGCACGGCCATATCGTGAACACCCGCCCCGTGCGGGAGGCCGCCCTGCCCGCCGCCCCCGCCGCCCCCAACTATATGGCGGATTTCGTGGAGGTGCGTACGGACGAAAACGGCGTGCCCAAGCAGGTGCAGTTCAAGGATCCGGAGCACTTCAACTTCGCCTTCGACGTGGTGGACGCCATCGCCGCCAAGGAGCCGGACCGGCTGGCCATGCTCCACCTGGACCGGGAGGGGCGGGAAAAACGCTTCACCTTCGGGGATATGAAAAAGATGTCCGCCCGGGCGGCCAACTATTTCCGCGCCCTGGGCATCAAAAAAGGGGACCGGGTGATGCTGGTGCTCCGGCGGCGCTGGGAATTCTGGCCCATCATCGTCGGGCTGCATAAGCTGGGCGCCATTCCCATCCCCGCCACGGACCAGATGGTCCAGAAGGATTACGAGTACCGCTTCCAGGCAGCCGCCGTCAGCGCCGTGGTGTGCGCCGCCTATGGCCAGAGCGCTGCGGAGGTGGAAAAGGCTGCGGTCAGCTGCCCCACCGTGCAGGTCAAGGTCCTCTGCGGCGGTCCCCGGGAGGGCTGGCGGGACTTCGACGCCGAGTACGACATGTACTCCAGTCGTTTCCCCCGCACGGAGGAGACCCCCTGCGGCAAGGATCCCATGCTCATGCTCTTCACCTCCGGCACCTCCGGCTACCCCAAGGCGGCGATCCACGCCTATACCTACCCCCTGGGCCACTACATCACCGCCCGGTGCTGGCATCGGGTGGAGCCGGACGGCCTCCATCTCACCATCTCCGATACCGGCTGGGGCAAGGCCCTGTGGGGCAAGCTCTACGGCCAGTGGATGTGCGGCGCCGCCACCTTTGTCTATGATTTCGACCGCTTCCATGCGGAGGAGATCCTGCCCCTCTTCGCCAAGTACGGCATCACCACCTTCTGCGCGCCGCCCACCATCTACCGCTTCCTGATCCGGG
>CAMZJG010000091.1 GCA_947307505.1 uncultured Clostridia bacterium
CTGATCCAGCTGGGCAGCGACGCCAACATGGATTACGCCAAGTACCTGGCCAGCATCATCAACTCCGGCTCCCTCCCCTTTGAGCTGAAGGATACGAAGCTCCAGGCCGTTGGCGCCTCCCTGGGCGAGCGGAGCCTGGAGACCGCCATCATCGCCGGTCTCATCGGCATCGCCATCGTGATGATCTTCATGCTGATCGTGTACCGCATCCCCGGCATCGTGGCGGACCTCTCCCTTATCCTGTATATCGCCCTGTTCTGCGTGGTCATGTCCGCCCTGCGCCTGAACCTCAGCCTTCCCGGCATCGCGGGCATCATCCTCACCATCGGCATGGCGGTGGATGCCAACGTGGTCATTTACGAGCGCATACGGGAGGAGCTGATCGCGGGCAAGACCCTGCGCAGCGCCATCGACGCGGGCTACAAGCGGGCCTTTACCGCCATTCTGGACTCCAACATCACCACCATGATCGCGGGCTTCGTCCTGCTGTGGAAGGGCACCGGCACCATCCTGGGCTTCGCCAAGACCCTGCTCATCGGCGTGGTGCTCAGCATGATCTGCATGCTGGTAGTCACCCGGATCATCCTGAAGGCCTTCTCCGCCCTGCGGAAATACGATCCCTGGCAGTACGGCCTTTCCCGGAAGTACGATCCCAAGGACCCGGAGCCCAGCTACGGGAAGCTCCGGCACTTCGTCAGCAAGGGCAAGCTCTTCACCGTGATCTCCATCATCCTGTGCGCCACCGCCATCGTGGCCCTGGTGCTCCTCCCCTTCGGGGTGAGCCTCTTCAACCTGGATATCGACTTCGTGGGCGGCGTCACCATCCAGTACAGCATCAACCGGGAGGTGGACGCCCAGGTCTCCGCCGATATCTCCAATATGGTGGCGGACGCCACCGGGGTACGCCCCAGCTCCGTTGTACGAACAGGCAATGACGGCCGGAGCGTCACCATCAAGATCCAGGAGCTCACCACCCAGCAGCGGGACGCCATCGGCACGGGCCTGGCGGAGCTTTACGGCGCGGACAACGTCGTTCTGGAAAGCTCGGATTTCGTCTCCGCCTCAGTGGGACGGGACATCACCGAGGCGGCCTTCGTGGCCTCTATCCTGGCGGCGGCGCTGATCCTGATCTATATCTCCCTCCGCTTCGAGATCCGCTCCGGTCTGGCGGCGGTGATCTGCCTCATCCATGACCTGCTGGTGATGCTGAGCTGCTACGTGATCTTCCGCATTTCCCTGAACATGAACTTCATCGCCGCAGCCCTCACCATCATCGGCTACTCCATCAACGCCACCATCGTCATCTTTGACCGCATCCGGGAGGAAGTCAAGCGCACCGGCGGCCACGAGGACTTCGCCCAGGTGGTGGACCGGAGCATCAGCCGCACCCTGCGCCGCAGCCTGGGCACTACCATCACCACCCTGCTGCCCATCATCCTGCTGCTCATCCTGGGGGTCAACTCCATCCGGAACTTCGCCTTCCCCATCATGGTGGGCGTCATCTCCGGCTGCTACAGCTCCACCTGCGTGGCGGGTCCCCTTTGGAACCTGCTGAAGGGCAAAAAAGCGGTCAAGGTGAAATAAGCTGCTGACAAATGAGCGCCGGGTGGAAAACCGCCCGGCGCTTTTTCTTGGAGGGCCCGATATGCTGAACATACTGTTTTCCTCGGAGAACATCGATTTTGTCCAGGTCTCGGAGGAACTGATCCCGGATTACATCGTCATGGTAAATGATATGGAACATGTGGAGCGGTTCATCGGCGAGCTCCATGAACCCTTCACCCCCGAGCAGGAGCTCAGCTGGGTGCAGAAGAAGCGGGCGGAAAAGGCCGTGGTCTTCTCCATGATCCAGCGGAAAAGCGGAGACTTCATCGGGAACATAGAGCTGATGGACGTCTCGGACGCCCAAGGGGAACTGGGCATCGCCATCACGGCAGCCAAACAGGAGATGGGTTACGGCACCGAGGCCATCCGCCGGATCCTGGAATACGGAGCGGAGGACCTGGGCCTGAAGCGGATCACCCTGAAAGCCTTTCCCTTCAACGCCCGGGCGATCCACGTCTATGAAAAATGCGGCTTTCATACGTATGACCGGACGGAAAAGCACGTATGCATGGAATACATCCGATAAACGCCTGACAGAAAGGAACAAAACAATGGAAAACAGGACGGAAGCCTCCTCCCGGGAGCTGCTGGAAACGCTGGTAAAGGGGCAGCGCAAAGCCCTGCGCCACTCCCGGATCGTCACCATTCTCTGCCTGCTGCTGGCGGCGCTGCTGGTGATTGCGGAGCTGACGGCCGTTCCCCGGGTCACGGCTGCGCTGGAGCGTCTGGACGGAGCCTTCACCGAGCTGGAAGGCGCCATGGGCACGCTGGACCGCCTGGATGCCGCCCTCTCCACCGTGGAAGGCACGGTGGGCAATCTGAACGGCCTGCCCGACATGTTCTCCTCTTTCGACAGCACCATGGGGCAGCTGGATGGCCTGATCGAAAACGCGGAGGCCCTGAGCGAAGCGGCGGCACGCCTTGGGGAAATGGACATCGAATCGCTGAACAGCGGCATCCGGGACATCAGCCAAATCGACTTTGAGACGTTGAACCAGGCCATCAAAGACCTGGCCGACGTGGTGCAGCCCCTGGCGCAGTTCGCCAACCTGTTCGGCTGAACCATAACTTCGGAATAAAACACAGATCGCCGCGGCCGGTACGCAAACCGGCCGCGGCCTTTCACATTCCCATTCAATCCTTCATGCCCCGCGGGGGGATCACGCCCGGATCTGCTTCAGTTTCGTGAACCGGGGCAGGCCGTCCACCGTCGTCCGGCCGCAGTCCCCCTGGATCAGGGGCAGGACGTAATCCACGAATTCCTGCGTCACTCCCGCGCCGTCCGGCAGGATCCATTCCACGGGCACCTTTTTCTCAAAGTTGGCCGCCTCGGTGAGGGGCGCCAGAGCGTATCCCGTGACGGCCTTGCCGTCCACGATCTCCCGGGTATAGGCCGCCATTTTGCCGTTTTCGCCGGCCAGGGCGGCTTCCACCGCCCGCTTCCCGGCCTCCATGGCCTCGTCGATATCCCGGCGGGAGGCCAGGTGGGCGCCGCAGCGCTGCAGCAGGCTCAGCTCCACCCCCCGGGTCTTGATCCCGAAGGTCTTGTTCAGTTCGTTGGCCATCCAGGCCGCCAGACCGCCCAGCTGCACATGGCCGAAGGCGTCCTTCCCCTCCGCCCCTCTGGAGGCGTACTCGGAGAGGAAGACCCCGTTCTTGTCCCGGATGCCCTCGCTCACCGCCACGAACAGGTTCCCCTTCCGCTCCAGGATCTCCCCGGCCCGCTTATAGAAGGCCTGGAGATCGAAGGGCACTTCCGGCAGATAGACCAGATCCGGCCCGTCCCCCTGCAGGGTGGCCAGGGCGGCGGAGCCCGCCAGCCAGCCGGCGTTCCGGCCCATGATCTCCACCACCGTGGCGGTGGGATAGTCGTACACCCCCGCGTCCCGGCTCATCTCCATGCAGGAGGTGGCGATGAACTTCGCCGCGCTGGCGAAGCCCGGGCAGTGGTCCGTGCCGTTCAGGTCGTTGTCGATGGTCTTGGGGATGCCCATGACCCGGCAGTCCCAGCCGGAATTGGCCATGAAGCGGCTGACCTTGTCGCAGGTATCCATGCTGTCGTTCCCGCCGATATAGAAGAAATAGCGGATATCGTACTTTTGGAAGATCTCCAGGATGCGGCGGTAGTCCTTATCGTCCTTCGCCGGGTCCGCCAGCTTATACCGGCAGGAGCCCAGGATGGAGGACGGCGTATTGGGGAGATAGCTCAGCTCCTGGGGATCCTCCTTCCCCAGGTCCCAGAGCACATCGTCCAGGATCCCCTTGACCCCGTGGGCAGCCCCCAGCACCCGGGTGATCCGTCCGTCCGCCAGGGCGGCCTTCAGGGCCCCGTACAGGCTGGCGTTGATGACGCTGGTGGGTCCGCCGGACTGGGCCAGAAGACAGGCGCCTTTCAGTTCGTTCATAATCGTATCCTCCCCTATCGAATGTTCCGTTTTCCTCAGTATACCACGGGCGGAGGGCAAAACAAACCGGATTTTTCGTCTTTCCCGGGGAAAGGCTTTTATTTTGTCCTTCCCCGTGGTATGATTCGAAGGAAAGGAAGTGCGGAATATGCCTATCGTCACCTCGACCGAAATGTTCAAAAAAGCCTATGCCGGGGGCTACGCCATCGGCGCCTTCAACGTGAATAATATGGAGATCGTCCAGGGGATCACCGAAGCCGCCAAGGAGGTGGAATCCCCCCTGATCCTTCAGGTCTCCGCCGGCGCCCGGAAGTACGCCAAGCACGTGTACCTGATGAAGCTCATCGAGGCTGCCGTGGAGGATACGGGCCTGCCCATCTGCGTCCATCTGGACCACGGCGCGGACTTCGATATCTGCAAATCCTGCGTGGACGGGGGCTTCTCCTCCGTCATGATCGACGGCTCCAGCCGGAGCTTTGAGGAGAATATCGCCGTCACCCGCCGGGTGGTGGAATACGCCCATGACCACGGCGTGGTGGTGGAGGGCGAGCTGGGCCGCCTGGAGGGGGTGGAGGACGATGTGAAGGTCTCCGCCGCCGATTCCAGCTATACGGATCCCGCCCAGGTGGAGGAGTTCGTCCAGCGCACCGGGGTGGACTCCCTGGCCATCGCCATCGGCACCAGCCACGGGGCCTACAAGTTCAAGCCCGGCCAGAAGCCCCAGCTCCGCTTCGATATCCTGGAGGAGGTCTCCCGCCGTCTCCCCGGCTTCCCCATCGTGCTCCACGGGTCCAGCTCCGTGCTGCCGGAATATGTGGAGACCGTAAACCGCTTCGGCGGCAGCATGCCGGACGCCGTGGGCATCCCGGAGGATATGCTGCGCCAGGCCGCCACCATGGCGGTGTGCAAGATCAACATCGATTCCGACCTGCGCCTGGGCTTCACCGCCGCTGTGCGCCAGCATCTGGCGGAGAATCCCTCCCATTTCGATCCCCGGCAGTACCTCACCCCCGCCCGGGACAACATCCGGGAGATCGTGAAGCGGAAGATCGTAAAGGTGCTGGGCAGCGACCATAAGATCTAAACTCCGGAAAAGTATTTTGCGCGGGCGGCCGAATGGCCGTCCGCGCCGCGTTTTGTTTTCCCCTGGTGAACCTCTTGCCTCATCATATGA
>CAMZJG010000092.1 GCA_947307505.1 uncultured Clostridia bacterium
TTTTTCATCTGACGCAGTGCGGGGAGCGAAGTGCGATCTTCCTCGACCGGGAGCCCGGCGAAGCGGGTCCCGGTCGAATGAATTCAGCCCTCAGTGACCATCCGGGCCAGGATGGTGAAGGCGTTGCGGCACCAGGTGCCGCCCATGAAGCTCCCGTCTCCGGAGATGGGATCCAGGTAGTGGGGGAAGCCCTTCTGCATCAGCGCGCCCAGGTAGCGGTCGATGATCTCCTTGGCTTCCTTCTTCTTGCCGCCCTCCCAGAGGCCGGTGAGGATGAAGACCTCGCCCGGAGGGCTGATGGCGCCGCTGCCCATCCGGGTGCCGATCATCTCGAAGAAGTCGGTCTGGATGTCCTCGCTGGCGATGCCGTAGGGGGTCAGAAGGTGGTCCTCCCGCATCAGGTCTGCGGTGAGCTTATCCAGCACGTCCTTGGGCAGGCGGGACCCCAGGATCAGGGGGATATAGAAGATGTTGGAGCCGGTGAATACGGGCTCATGGGTGTACTGCTTCAGGCAGACGAAATGCTCCCCGGTCCACATCTTGTCCAGCATCCGGTCCAGCAGGTCCTTGGACTTTTTGTACCAGGCGTCGATCTCCGCCTGGGGCTTGCCCAGGAGCTTGGCCAGGTCGCCCTGGGCTTCGAAGTTCAGAACCTCGTAGGCGCACAGGTCCGGGGTGGCCATGGGCACGCCGTCAAAGTAAGCGGTGATCTCGTCGAAGCCGGTGCCCGCGCCGTTGTCGAAGCCCGGGAGGCCGTCCTTGTCGTCATCCCGGCACTCCATGAACCAGTCGGCCCACTTGCCGGCGCCCACATACAGCTTTTCCAGATCCTCTCTGGGCCACTCCTTGGCCAGATCGTGGTGGGACATGACGTTCTTCAGAGCCCAGCCGTAGATGGGAGGCTTGATGCCGCCGGTGGCCAGCTGCGCTTCATCGTAGCCGTCTGCCAGCTGACCGTCCTCACCCTGGCGCTCCAGGGGGGCCATGAGCAGGCTCCGGGACAGGTCCGGGATATCCTGCAGGGCGACGCCGTTCTGCACCAGCTGCCACTGGGAGACCATGACGCCGGGGAACATCTGCATCATCCACCGGGGGGTGAGAGCCGAGGGACCCACCAGCATGGTCCACAGGTCATAGGCGGTCTCCTCCGCCTTCTGGGCGTAGGGCTCCGCCAGCTTGGGGTACGCGGCCCAGAAGTCCTCCCAGGACTTCAGCATGTCCGCCTTGCCCTCGGCGTAGGTGCCGTAGTCCTTCGGGACCTTGACCATATAGGGGAACTCCTCCACTGCCAGGGTGAAGGTGCCGTCCGGGCCGGGGGTGGTGTAACCGTCGATGGCGGTGGCGCTGAAGGTGTACCAGTTCCAGGTGTCCTTGAAGGTGAAGCCGGAGCCCTCCAGTCCCTTGAAGCACATGGGATTGGCGTGCTGAGGGATGTTCTCCCAGGCGCCGTCCTGCCTGGGACGGATGGACTCATACATGGCGGCGTTCCGGGTCCATTCCAGGCCCATGCCCGGATCGCCCTCCGCCATGAGGCGGGTATAGGTGGCCCAGGTGAAGCGGATATCCCCGTGGCGGGTGTGGAGCACCAGCTCCGCGGGGCCGGTCTGCTGGGTGGCAAAGGGCACGCGCTTGCCCTCATAGGTGGCGAAGATGCGGTAGAGCCTCGCCCCCTCGGCGGACTGGCCGTGGGTGCGGTTGCCGCGGCAGGTGGTGAGGGTCAGGGTGCCCCGGCCGTACTTCACGTTGTCGATGGTCAGGGCCATGAAGGCGCCGGCCCGGGAGAACTTGTAAAGGTTTACGGGGAAGTACTGCTTGGCGTCCCGGAAGAAGGGATCTGTGGGCTTGGGCATGACTGTGCTGGGCATGTGGAAAACCTCCTTATTTCGTATTGATAATCATCATTGAACCTATTATACCATGGTATTGTAAAATTGAAAGATGCCTCACAGAGTTCGCGGCCCGCAAGCCGCGAATGGATCTGAATCATTTTTGGGTGGAGTTTTCCTCCCCGGGGGGAAACGGAACAAAGCGATTTTTCTCCTGACGCAGTGCGGGAAGCGAAGTGCGATCTATCTCGACCGGGAGCCCGGCGAAGCGGGTCCCGGCCGAATCAGTTATCCCTCGCTGACCATCCGGGCCAGCACGGTGAACACGGCGCGGTTCCAGGTGCCGCAGAAGGGGGAGCCCTCCCCGTGGATGGGGTCGATGAAGTGGCTGAAGCCGCCGTCCATGAGACGGCACAGATACCGGTCGATGATCATTTTGGCCTCCGCCTGCTTTCCCGCCTCCCAGAGGCCGGTGAGGATGAAGAGCTGGCCCGGAGGGCTGATGGGGCCGCAGCCCATCTTCACCCCGGTGAATTCGTACACGTCGGAATCCAGATTCTCGCTGGCCAGGCCGTAGGGGCTCAGGAGCTTGCCCTCCACCAGCAGGTCGGCGCACATCTTGTCGATCACCGCCTGAGGCAGGCGAGACCCCAGCACCAGAGGGATATAGTGCATATTGGAGCCGGAGAAGATGGGCTCATGGGTGTACTGCTTCAGGCAGACGAAGTGCTCCCCGTCCCACATCTTTTCCAGCATCTTGTCCAGGAGCTCCCGACTCTTCCGGTACCAGCCGTCGATCTCCTCCCGGGGCTTCCCCAGGAGCTTTGCCAGGTCCCCCTGGGCCTCGAAGTTCAGCACCTCCTGGGCGCACAGGTCCGGGGTCGCCATGCTGATGCCGTCCATGAAGGCGGTGACCTCGTCGAAGCCGTTCTCGTTGCCGCCCTCGAAGCCGGGGAGGCCGTCCCCGTCATCATCCCGGCAGTCCATGAACCACTGGGCCCACTTCCCGGCGCCCGCGTACAGCTTTTCCAGGTCCTCCCGGGGCCACTCCTTCAGCAGGTCGTGGTGGGACATGATATTCTTCAGGGCCCAGCCGTAAATGGGGGGCTTGATGCTGCCGGTGGCCAGGAAGGCCTCGTCGTAGCCGTCGGAGAGCTGGCCGGTCTCGCTCTGGCGCTCCAGCGGGGCCAGGAGCAGGTTCCGGGAGAGCTCCGGGTCGTCCTGCAGGGCCACGCCGTTCTGCACCAGCTGCCACTGGGAATCCATCTCTCCGGGGAACATGAGCATCATCCAGTAGGGGGTGAGCTGGGTGGGCGCCACCAGGTGGGTCCAGAGGGTGTAAGCCGTCTCCACCCGCTTTTTGTCATAGGGGGCGATGAGCTTCGGGTACTTTGCCAGGAAATCCTCCCAGGCCTTCTGCATATCCGCTTTGCCCTGGGCGTAGGTGCCGTAATCGTCCTTGACCTTCACCATATAGGGGAACTCCTCCACCGAAAGGGTGAAGCGGCCGTCCGGTCCCGGGGAGGTGAAGCCGTCGATCACCGTGGAATTCAGGCTGTACCAGTTCCAGGAGTCCTGGAAGGCGAAGCCGGAGCCCTCCAGCCCCTTGAAGCACAGGGGTGTGCCCAGACGGGGCACGGATTCCCAGGAGCCGTCCTTCCTGGGTTTGACGATCTCATAGGGCGCGGCGGTGCGGGTCCACTCCAGCCCCATGCCGGGATCCCCTTCCGCCATGAGCCGGGAGGCGGTGGCCCAGGTGAAGCGCACGTCTCCCCGGCGGGTATGGAGCACCAGCTCCGCGGGGCCGATGAGCTGGGTGGAGAAGGCGATCCGTTTGCCCTCAAAGGTGGGGTAGATCCGGTAGACCTTGGTACCGTCGGCGCTGCGGCCGTGGGTGTGCATGCCCCGGTTGGTGGTGAGGTTCAGGGCTCCCTTGCCGTACTTGGCGTTGTCGACGCTCAGGGCCAGCCAGGCCCCGGCCCGGGAGAACATGTACCGGTCCACGGGGAAAAACTGGGGAGCGTTCCGGAAATAGGGGTCGCAGGACACGGCGGTCACCCGCTCCCGGATATGCTTTCCCTGCTCGATCTCGTCCACCATGGCGACGGCGAAATCCGCGTAGGAGATATAGCTCTGGCCCATCCGGTTCAGGATCACCACGTCCCCGCCCAGGGTGTAGCTGCCGCTCCGGGCACCCTTGGGATCGAAGAAGCCGGCGGGACTGAAGAAGGTCCAGTTCATATCGGCTGCTTTGAACAGGTCCAGGGCTTCCTTGGCCGCCCAGGGCACCGCCCCCACGGTCTTCGGGATGCCGTCCACCACCTGCTTCGTCATGGTCTCGTCCGTGTACAGGCTGCCATAGCCGCCGATGGTAAGGAAGCGCACCTCCGGCAGCTCTTTGCCGATGGCGATGAGGAGCTTTGCCGCGTCGATATGCTCCTGCTCCTTTCCCGGCACGTCGTAGGGAGTTCCGAAGGCGTTCACCACGGCGCGGAAATCCTTCAGGTCCGCCGCCGTCAGGTCGAACAGGCTTTTTGCCAGGATGGCGCACCCCGCCGGGACCCGATCCTCGCTCCCGGGCTTCACGATGGCCGTGACCTCATGCCCCCGGTCAAGGGCTTCCCGGGCGATGAGCTTGCCCGCCTTCCCGGCGGCGCCGATGACTGCGATTTTCATAAAAAACCCTCCTGTTTCCGGTTTGTTTTCGGCTTTTTACCTATTATATCAGAATATGCGGAAAAGGAAAGGGAGAAAACCTGCAGGTAATTCGGGAAAACAAATCGGTCGTCCATATAAGAACGGCCCGCCGGTCCGAAGGGACCGGCGAGCTCAAGGTAAACGCAAGCCTCATATTTGTCAGTGCGGGGAGCGAAGCGACGCGGCAATCATTCTCTCGTCCCCGCAAAATGGCAAGAGAATCAGGACGGGAGCTGCGGATTGCCACAACCCAGTGTGCGCACTGGGTTTCGCAATGACAGAAATCGGAATGCTGACGATTTGCCTGCAGTCTATGTCCGTCGATTTGATAAGACCGGCGGGCTTGCGATTATGCAGGTTTCCGCGCTTCCCGCAGCTTTCGCAGGGTTCGGGCCATGAGCCAGATGGCAAAGACGGCTCCCAGCGCCTCCCCCGCCGGGAGCGCAGCGGCCAGACCGGTTTCCCCGAAAAGATGGTCCAGCAGGAACATGCAGGGGATGTAGAAGATGATCTCCCGCACGAAGGCGTGAAGCAGGGTGGCCCGCCCCTTCCCCATGGCCTGGAGTCCGTAGGAGGTGTGGTAATTCAGGAACTGGAAAGGGGAAGCCAGACAGCGGATGCGCAGGAAAAGGGCGGCATAGGCCA
>CAMZJG010000093.1 GCA_947307505.1 uncultured Clostridia bacterium
GTCTCCGGACGGACGCCGATGGCGATCACCAGCACGTCGAAGTCCACCGTCTCGCCGTTCTGCATGTCGGCCTTGCGTCCCTCGAAGCGCTTCACAGTGTTCCCCAGCATCAGCCGAAGGCCGTTCTTTTCCAGGTGCCGCTCCAGAATGGCGGAGGCGTCCCCGTCCAGGTTGGCGTTCATGGCGTGGGCCGCCAGGTCGCAGACCGTGACGCTGCCCGCCCGGTCCCGGAGCCCCTCGGCGCATTTGAGGCCGATGAAGCCTGCGCCCACGATGAGGACCCGGGTCTCCGGTCCCACCGCTGCCTCCAGGGCCAGAGTGTCCGCCAGGGTGGTGAAGAAAAAGCGCTGCTCCACGGTTTCCACCCCCTCGAAGCGGGGGGAAAAGGGGCTGCTGCCGGTGCAGAGACAAAGGGCGTCGTAGCTGATGGCCTCCCCGGTGGACAGGATGACCCGGTGCCCCTCCGGGTCGACACGTTCCGCCTTCATGGCATGAAGGACCCGTACCCCCATGCGCGCATAGAAGTCCTCTCCCCGCCAGCTCATGCGGGGGATGTCGGTCTTTCCCTGGAGATAGTAGGAGATCAGAGGCCGCCCGTAATTGGATACCGGCTCTGCGGAAATGAGGGTGATCTCCCCGTCCGGATCCGCTGAGCGGATGCCCTCGATGCAGCTGACCCCGGCGATCCCGCCGCCGATGATGACATACTTCTTCATGCTTCCGCCTCCTCCCGCTCCTCATATACGATGGCCCGGTTGGGGCAGCCTGCCGCGCAGGCAGGCTCTCCGCAGGCATTTTGCAGGCAGAGCTCGCATTTCATGGCCGCCCCGTCCGGCCCCGGCAGCACCGCCCCGTAGGGGCAGACCAGCACACAGGTCAGGCAGCCCACGCACTTGGCGTGGTCGATGCACACAGCCCCGTTTTCCCGATGCAGGGCCCCGGAGATGCAGCTCCGCAGGCACAGGGGATCCTTGCAGTGGCGGCAGGAGACCGCATAGGTGATGCTGCCGTCCCCCTCCACCCGAATCCGGGGATTGATGGGCTTTCCCTTGAGGGCCAGAGCCATGTCCTTCTCCCCGGAGTTGGCGAAGGCGCAGTTGTATTCGCACAGATGGCAGCCCAGACACCAATCTTCATTCACATAAACTCGTTTCAATGATGATTCACCCCTTCTTAGCCTCGCAGAGTTCGCGCCCGCAGGCGCGAAAGAGTCTGAATCATTTTTGGCGGAATTCATTTCTGCCAAAAATCCCGCTCGCGGAGCGGACGGTCGGCCCGCCAGGATCTGCGGGAAGCGAAGCGCAAGCCGACTCAACGGGAATGGCAGAGCCATTTCCGTTGAATGATCTCATTCTCCGGCATGCTTGATCCCCAGGATCCGCAGTTCCGTCTCGTTCAGGCCTACGCCCCGGAGCATGAGCCGGTTGCCCCGCAGGGCCTCGATGGAGTTGATGCCCATGCCCCCCATGAGCTCCATGATCTCCCGCTTCCAGGCGGTCATGAGGTTCACCAGGCGCTCCGTCCCCACGTCCGGGTTCAGGCGCTTCACCAGGTCCGGCCGCTGGGTGGCGATGCCCCAGTTGCATTTTCCCGTCTGGCAGGTACGGCAGAGGTGGCAGCCCAGAGCCAGCACTGCAGCGGTGGCGATATACACCGCATCCGCCCCCAGGGCTACGGCCTTCACCACATCCGCGGAGGAGCGGATGGAACCGCCCGCCACCAGGCTCACGGTATTGCGGATGCCCTCCTCCCGGAGGCGGCTGTCCACGGCGGCCAGGGCCAGCTCGATGGGGATGCCCACGTTGTCCCGGATGCGGGTGGGGGCAGCCCCGGTACCGCCCCGGAAGCCGTCGATGGCGATGATGTCCGCCCCGGAGCGGGCGATGCCGCTGGCGATGGCGGCGATGTTGTGCACCGCGGCCACCTTCACGATCACCGGTTTCCGGTGCCCTGTGGCTTCCTTCAGCGACCACACCAGCTGCCGCAGATCCTCAATGGAATAGATATCATGGTGGGGGGCGGGGGAAATGGCGTCGGAGCCCTCGGGGATCATGCGGGTGCGGCTCACGTCCGGCCCCACCTTGGCCCCCGGCAGATGGCCGCCGATGCCCGGCTTGGCCCCCTGGCCCATCTTGATCTCGATGGCGGCTCCCGCCTCCAGGAAGTCCTCATGCACGCCAAAGCGCCCGGAGGCCACCTGGACGATGGTGTTGGGACCGTACTGATAGAAATCCTCGTGGAGCCCGCCTTCGCCGGTGTTGTAGCAGGTGCCCAGCTCTGTGGCCGCCCGGGCCAGGGAGGCATGGGCGTTGTAGCTGATGGAACCGTAGCTCATGGCGGAGAACATCACCGGCATGCTGAGTTCCAGCTGGGGGGTAAGGTCGGTTTTCAGCTGCCCGTTCTCGTCCCGTGTGAGCTTCTCCGGCTTCTTCCCCAGGAAGACCCGGGTCTCCATGGGCTCCCGCAGGGGGTCAATGGAGGGGTTCGTCACCTGGGAGGCGTTGATCAGGAGCTTATCCCAATAGACCGGCAGGGGCTTTGGGTTTCCCATGCTGGACAGCAGCACCCCGCCGGAAGAGGCCTGCTTATAGACCTCCCGAATGGTATCGGAATCCCAGTTGGCGTTTTCCCGCAGGCGGCATTCGGATCGCACGATCTTCAACGCCCGGGTGGGGCACAGAGAAACGCAGCGCTGGCAGTTGACGCACTTGGATTCGTCCGAGAGCATCAGATCCCGCTCCGGGTCGTACAGGTGCACCTCGTTGGCGCACTGCCGCTCGCAGACCCGGCAGCGGATGCACCGGTCTTCCCGGCGGACGACCTCGAAATCCGGATAGAGGAAATTTACACCGCTCATCAGAACTGGCCCTCCTTCACCCGCACGATCACCGGCTCCCCGCCGGCGGGGGCATAGAAGTTCTCCGCATCCGGCTCCATGGCCCGGATGGCCGCCTCCTCCGAGGCGATATAGACCCGGTCGCCCTTCTCCGCCGTTACCATGCTCCGGAGCTTCAGCCGGTCGTTCAGGGCCATGAGGCCCCCGGTAAAGCCCAGGACGATGGAGAAGGGTCCGGTGATCAGGAGACTGGGGAACACGGTGCGCAGGTAGGTGAGCTCCCGCCGCTCCGTCTCCGGCAGTCTCTCAATGGTCTCCCAGAAGGGAGCTGCGATGACAGAAGCGGTTTCCTCCAGGGTAAGGCCCTGCTTCCGCAGCAGGTAATCCGCGATATAGGTGATGACCTCCGTGTCTGTCTGGAGGGTGCATTTGTATCCGTACATCTCCATGCAGCGGCGGTTGGCGTCGTAGGAGGAGATCTCCCCGTTGTGGACCACCGTCCAGTCCAGCAGGGCGAAGGGATGGGCCCCGCCCCACCAGCCGGGGGTGTTGGTGGGATAGCGGCCATGGGCGGTCCAGCAATAGGCCCCGTATTCCTCCAGCCGGTAAAACTCTCCCACGTCCTCCGGGAAGCCCACTGCCTTGAAGACTCCCATGTTCTTCCCGCTGGAGAAGACGTAGGCCCCGTTTATTGTGGTGTTGATGTGCATCACCACCCGGGCGATGTACTCATTCTCGTCCACCTGCATGGAGGCCAGCACGCTCCGGAGAGGGGTGACGAAATAGCGCCAGATCAGGGGCTCATCCGTAATGGCGGGGATGGTGCGGGTGGGAATGGTCTCCCCTTTCACCAACTCCAGAGCGGTTCGGATATACGCTTCGCACTCCTCCCTGGCCTTCAGGCTGTCATAAAAGAGGTGCAGGGCAAAGAGCTCCTTATACTCCGGATAGATGCCATATCCCGCAAAGCCGCCCCCCAGCCCGTTGGACCGCTCGTGCATGGGCTTCATGCTCTCGATGATCTTCTCCCCGCTCATGCGTTCCCCGCTTCTGGAGATCACCGCCGCGATGGCGCAGCCGGAGGGGTTGCGGAACTCGCCTTCTTTTTGACGCATGGACTTCATCTCCCATCAAAGAAAAAGCAAAGGCCTCCGTTTGGGCACAAAAACCCAAGCAGAGCGCCTTTGCTCTGCTTTTACCATACTCCAACGGCTCAGACTTGTCAATGCTGGCTCAATGAAATTTTGACAAAAAACCGCTTCTTCGATTCCTTTCGTTTTTTTGCAAATTGACGGTTGACAATTCTCTCCGCTGGGAGTAATATGGCCGCGTCAGAGACAAGGACGTCTTTCGGGCATTGCCCGGGCGTCCTTGTTTTTTTGTTTTGCCGATCGAAAGGAGAGATCATCATGTCATCCGTACCGGAGATTTTTGCCAGCAAGGTGTTTGACGACAAGGTCATGCGCGCCATGCTGCCGGAGAAGGTCTACCGCTCTCTGCGCAAGACCATTGATAACGGCCAGCCCCTGGACCAGAAGCTGGCCAATTCCGTGGCCGAGGCCATGTGCGCCTGGGCTGTGGAGAACGGAGCGACCCACTTCACCCACTGGTTCCAGCCCCTCACGGGCATCACCGCGGAGAAGCACGATGGTTTTTTGAATCCCGCCCCGGACGGCCGGGTGATCATGGAGCTCACGGGGAAAGAGCTCATCCAGGGCGAGCCGGATGCCTCCAGCTTCCCCTCCGGCGGCCTCCGGGCCACCTTCGAGGCCAGGGGCTACACCGCCTGGGACCCCAGCAGCTACGCTTTTATTAAGGAGAACACCCTGTGCATCCCCACTGCCTTCTGTTCCTACGGCGGGGAAGCTCTGGATAAGAAGACGCCTCTCCTGCGGAGCATGGAAGCTCTGAACAAGCAGGCGCTCCGCATTCTCCGCCTCTTCGGGAGCACGGAGGTCAGGCGGGTCACCACCAATGTCGGGCCTGAGCAGGAGTACTTCCTGGTGGACCGGGAGATGTACCTGAAGCGGAAAGACCTCATCTATACCGGCCGCACCCTCTTCGGAGCCAAGCCCCCCAAGGGCCAGGAGCTGGAGGATCACTACTTCGGGGCCATCAAGCCCCGGGTGCAGGCTTACATGGAGGAGCTGAACGAGGAGCTGTGGAAGCTGGGCATCCTGGCCAAGACGGAGCACAACGAGGTGGCCCCCGCCCAGCACGAGCTGGCCCCCATCTACGCCACCACCAACGTGGCCACGGACCACAACCAGCTCACCATGGAGATCATGAAGAAGGTGGCCCGGAAGC
>CAMZJG010000094.1 GCA_947307505.1 uncultured Clostridia bacterium
CTGCTCATGGCCCTGGAGCTGATCCTGGGCTTTATCTCCCCGCTGGTCCTGGCGGTGACCATCGACTCCGTGCTGGATACCAAGCCCGTGAACGTGGCCTGGTATTTCTCCTGGTTCGTCCCCGCCGTGGGAGGCGTGGAGGTCATCCGCCGGAACCTGTGGATCATGGCCGCCGCCATGCTGGGCATGACTATCCTCTCCGGCCTCGTGCGCTTCACCCGGGCCAGGCTGAATACCCGTTCCGGCGAGGGCACCGTCCGCCGTCTGCGGGACCGGCTCTATGCCCATATCCAGCGGCTTCCCTACCGCTGGCATGCCGCCGCCCAGACCGGCGACGTGATCCAGCGGGCCACTACGGATGTGGATACCATCCGCCGTTTCCTCTCCGGCATGCTGCTGGAGTTCGTCCGCACCATCCTCATGGTCCTGGTGGGGGCGGCGGTGATGTTCACCATCAATACCACCCTGGCCTTCATCACCATCGGCATGGTGATCCCGGTGGCGGTTGTGAGCATCCTCTTCCACGTGCGCATCGGCAAGCTCTTTGCGGTGCAGGAGGAGGCGGAAGGCCGCCTGTTCACCGTGATGCAGGAAAACGTCACCGGTATCCGGGTGGTGCGGGCCTTCGGCCGCTCCGGTTTCGAGCTGGACCGGTTCAACGCCGCCAACGAGGAAAACCGGAAAGAGCTCCTGCGGGTGAACCGCACCTTTGCCTCCCTGTGGGCGGCGCTGGACGTGCTCTGCGGCATGGAGTTCGCCGCCGTCCTCATTGTGGGCATCTTCCTGGCGGTGGGGGGACGTCTCACCATCGGCCAGTTCACCGTGTTCCTCAGTTATGTATATACCTTCTTCTGGCCCATCCGGGGCTTCGGGCGGGTGCTCAGCGAGCTCAGCCGCACCCTGGTGGCGGCGGGCCGTCTGGAGGAGATCTTCAAAGCGGAGGAGGAAGAGGATCTGGAGACCGGGAGCGAGCCGTCCCTCCGGGGGGACGTGGACTTCCGGGACGTGACCTTCTCCTATGGGGACAGCCCGGTGCTGCAGCACCTGGACCTGCACATCCCCGGGGGCACCACCGCCGCCATCCTGGGCGGCACCGGCTCCGGCAAGAGCACCCTGACCCTGCTGCTCCAGCGCCTGTATGAGATCGACTCCGGGAAGATCACCATCGGAGGCACGGACCTTCGGGAGATCCGCAAGTCCCACCTGCGCAGCCATATCGGCATCGTGCTCCAGGAGCCCTTCCTCTATTCCCGGAGCATCCTGCAGAATATCGACCTCCGCAGCCCGGAGCCGGACCGGGCCCTGGCGGAAGCCGCAGCGAAGGACGCCTCCGTCCACGAGGATATCCTGGCCTTTGAGCAGGGGTACGACACCGTGGTGGGCGAACGGGGCGTCACCCTCTCCGGCGGCCAGAAGCAGCGGGTGGCCATCGCCCGGGCTCTGGCCGGAAACAGCGATATCCTGGTGTTCGACGACTCTCTCTCCGCCGTGGATACCCGCACGGACGCCGCCATCCGGGACGCCCTCCGCGCCCGGCGGCAGGGGGTCACCACCCTCATCATCTCCCATCGGGTCACCACCCTCATGGAGGCGGACCGGATCTACGTCCTGAAGGACGGGCGGGTGGCCGAGGAGGGCACCCACGAGGAGCTCATGGCCCTGGAAGGGGGCATTTACCGGCGCACCTTCGATATCCAGAGCGCCGCGGTGGAAGAAGGTGATCCCGCATGAACGATCAGGAAAAGGATTACGAAGGCCAGCGCATCGACCCCAAAACCTGGAAGAGCATCCTGCGCTTCGCCGCGCCGAAAAAGAACTATTTCCTTCTGATCCTGGGAGGCGGCATGCTGGCCGGGATCATCGACACCCTCATGTCCTTCATGTCCCGCTGGGCCATCGACGGCTTCATGATTCCCGGGACCACGGACCGCGTCTGGCTCTTTGCGGCGGCAGCCATCGGCCTGCAGCTCCTCATGGCCGTACTCACCCTGATCTACTGCCGCTCCGCCGGGTACCTGGAGGCTTACCTCAACGCAGAGGTGCGAAAGGCGGCCTACACCCGGCTCCAGAGCATGAGCTTCAGTTATTTTGACAAAACCAGCACCGGACATCTGATCTCCCGGCTTACCGGGGATATCACCCGGATCATGGAAATGGTGTCCTGGACCTGCATCGACCTGGGCTGGGGAGCCATGGCCGTGGTCGCCAGCCTGATCGCCATGTTCCTGGTGAATCTGAAGCTGGCCCTGATCACCCTGGCCGCCGTGCCGGTGGTGGCGCTGATCTCCGTCTGGTTCCAGCAGAAGATCCTCAAATACCAGCGGAAGACCAGAAGACTGAACAGCATGATCACCTCCTCCTTCAACGAGGGGATCATGGGAGCCCAGACCAGCAAGACCCTGAACCGGGAAGAACTGAACAACCGGGAGTTTGCCCGGGAGACCCACGACATGTTCAAGGCCTCCATGCGCTCCGCCACCATCTCCGCCGTGTACATGCCCCTGGCCAGCCTGGTGATCAGCCTGGCGACGGGATGCGTCCTCATCGCAGGCGGTCACGACGTGCAGCGGGGCGTCCTCACCATCGGCACCCTGAACTTCTTCATCAACATCGGCAGCATGATGTTCGAGCCCATCCGCAACTTTGCCGGGATCTTCGCGGATTTCCAGTCCTGCCAGGCGGCGGCGGAACGGGTGGCGGACGTGCTCCAGTGCGTCAGCGAGATCGAGGACAGCCCGGAGGTCATTGAGAAATACGGGGATTTCTTCCATCCGAAAAAGGAGAACTGGGAACCCATCCGGGGAGATGTGGACTTCGACCATGTAACCTTCTGGTATCTCCCCGGGGAACCGGTGCTCACCGACTTCAATCTCCATGTGAAAGCCGGAGAGAACATCGCCCTGGTGGGAGAGACCGGCGGGGGCAAGTCCACCATCGTGAACCTGCTCTGCCGCTTCTACGAGCCCCGGGAAGGGGTCATCCGCATCGACAGGAAGGACTACCGGGAGCGGAGCCAGCTTTGGCTCCAGAGCAGCCTGGGCTACGTGCTCCAGACCCCCCACCTCTTTTCCGGCAGCATCATGGAGAATATCCGCTACGGCCGTCTGGAGGCTACGGACGAGGAGGTCCGGGAGGCCGCCCGTCTGGTGGGGGCGGACGAGTTCATCGAAAAGCTGGAGAAGGGCTACGACTCCGACGCCGGCGAGGGAGGCGGCAACCTCTCCACCGGGCAGAAGCAGCTGATCTCCTTCGCCCGGGCCATCCTGGCGGATCCCGCCATCTTCGTGCTGGACGAGGCCACCAGCTCCATCGATACGGTCTCGGAACAGCGGATCCAGGCCGCTGCGGACAAGCTCCTCCAGGGCCGCACCAGCTTCATCATCGCCCACCGGCTCAGCACCGTGCGGAACGCGGACCGGATCCTGGTGATCGACGGAGGCCGCATCCTGGAGGAAGGCAGCCACAAGGAACTCATGGCCAAAAAGGGCCGGTATTACGAGCTGTACGAGAACCAGTTCCGCCGGGACCGTCTGCGTCAGTCCCTGGAAGAGTTGGACCGCTGAGCCCGGAAAAGGAGCGATCGCTATGGAAAAGAAGCGGGACAGAGCCCTTCTGGATACGGAGCGGCTGATCCCCACCTACTTCCGCCTGTCTCTGCCGGTGGTGCTGAGCAGCATCGTCACCATCGTCTATAACCTGGCGGACACCTATTTCATCGCCCGCACGGGCAACGCCCTGCTCATCGCCGGGGTATCCCTCTGCGCCCCCATTTTCATGATCCTCATGGCCTTCGGCAACCTTTTCGGACAGGGGGGCAGTTCCCTGGTCTCCCGTCTGCTGGGACAGGAGAAGAAGGAGACCGCCGCCCGGGTCAGCGCCTTCTGTTTCTGGATCGCCCTGATCGTGGGGGCTGTGCTGGGGGGGCTGCTGCTCCTGTTCCGGGAGCCCTTCCTGCTGCTCCTGGGGGCCAGCCCGGACACTCTCCCCTACGCGTCGGCCTACGGCACCGTCATGCTCCTGGGCGCCCCCCTGGTGGTGCTGAATTTCATCCATATGAACCTCCTGCGCTGCGAGGGCATGTCCGGCCTTTCCATGGCGGGAACGGTGCTGGGCAGCGTGGTGAACATCATCCTGGATCCCCTTCTCATCCCCCTCCTGGGGGCGGAAGGCGCGGCCATCGCCACCCTGGCGGGGTATTTCTCCACCGACCTGTTTCTGCTGATCATCGTGCTGCGGCGCAGCCGGGCCCTTTCCGTGCGGTTTACTCTGCGGATCGAAGGGGCTCTGCTGAAGGATATCCTGTTCATCGGCGTCACAGCCGCCATCACCAACATCGCGGGCAGCGTCTGCACCATCCTCCTGAATCAGAAGCTTCTCGTCTACGGGGACGTACGCATCGCCGCCATGGGCATCGCCCACAAGGTCACCATGATCGTGCAGATGATCCTCATCGGCTTCTCCTTCGGCGGGGTTCCCCTTTTCGGCTTTCTCTCCGGCGCCGGGGAAAAGCAGAAGGTCCGGCGGCTGCTCCGCTTCTGCCTCCTGTTCCTCTGCGCCGTCACCCTGAGCATGACCCTGGCGATCTGTCTGGCCGCCGATCCGCTGCTGCGGCTCCTCACCCCGGATGGGGAACTGGTCCGGCTTGGCGTCCCCATGCTGCGGTGGCAGACTGCCGGGAGCGTGTTCGCCGGCGTCGTCATGCTCATGACCTGCCTGTGCCAGGCGGCGGGCAAGGCCCTGCCCTCCCTGCTCCTCTCCCTCAGCCGCCAGGGGGTCATTTTCGTCCTGGTGCTGCTCATCGCCGCCGCTGCGGCGGGATACACGGGGGTGCTGATCTCCCAGTTCGCCGCGGACGTCGTCAGCGCCCTGCTGGCCCTGGGGATCCTGTGGAAGTGCTTTCCTCAAAAAGGGGAAACGTAACGGGCAGATATGCTGAGACACGACAATGAGGCGCAGTCTGTTGACTGCGCCTCACGTTTTTCTCCGGTTTTACTTTCTCAGGATCTCCGTCACTTCCCCGACGTACATCCGGTGCGGTTCCTCCGGGGTATAGATCCTCTCCGCCACCTCCGGGGGC
>CAMZJG010000095.1 GCA_947307505.1 uncultured Clostridia bacterium
GATCCGGCTGCAGGGCCGTGATCCTGGCCGCCTCCCCCACCCGACTGGGGGAGGCGGTTTGTTTTTTCAGCAGCTCGCCCAGCTCCCGGCTGACCCGGCTGACCTCCTCCTCGAAATCCCCGGCGGAGAGGCGGAGCAGCCCGGTACGGGCCGCCGCCAGGCGGATGAGCCCGTCGGAGGTCACCACCCGGACCTGTTCATTTTTTCCGATCTCGTGGACAAGCCGCTCGATGTAGGCGTCCCCGGTCTCGTTTTCCTCCGTGTAGACCACCCGGATGCCGTGGTAATCCAGTTTTTCTCCCCGGTTCTGGGGGACCCGGTAGCCGTCGAACACCAGCACCACCTCATACCGGGTATAGGCGGCGAAGTTCACCAGAAGGCGCATGAGCTTTTCCCGGGCGTCCGCCAGCTCCTGCTCTGCCAGGCTCCGCAGATCCTCCCAGGCGAAGATCACATTGTATCCGTCCACGATGTACCAGAGCTTCTTCGGCTGGAGCACCACCGGTTCCTCCGCGCTGGCGGCGGCCGAAGGGGGACGGCGGTACTGAGGCCGGCGGATGGGACCGAACTCCCGCAGAAGGATGGCCTCCAGCTCCTTTTCATCGATCTGGAGGTTCTGCCGGTTCAGCCGGGGAACGGCGGGCCGGGGCTCCTTCAGACAGCTTTCCAGGTGCATGTAGTCCTTTACCCGGTCCCATTTCACGTTGAAGCCACCGCCGTGGGCGCAGAAGACGGAATCCGGCGTATTCTCCGTGTCCCGCTCCGGGTCGTAGCCCGCCGCTTCCACCGCCGCTTCCGGATCGGGGCAGAGGTCGTAGCCGTCCTGTTCCAGGGTGAGCCGGCCCCGCCCGCCGGTGTAGGCCGCCACCAGGGCGGCGTAGCCGTTGAGCTCCGTCACCGGAGCGCGGCCCCGGAGGAGGACCATATCTCCCGCCTCCCCGGGTGATTCCAGGGTGCCGTGGCGGGCGCGGATATCGTAGATAGCCCGGCCCAGCTGCTCCGGGGGAAGCTCCAGACGGAAGGCGTACCAGGGCTCCAGCAGTACGCTTTTGGCCTGCATCAGGCCCTGACGGACCGCACGGTAGGTGGCCTGGCGGAAATCGCCCCCCTCCGTGTGCTTCAGGTGAGCCCGGCCGGCGGCCAGGGTGATGCGCATATCCGTGATGGGGGAGCCGGTGAGCACCCCCAGATGGGTCTTTTCGCCCAGATGGGTGAGGATCAGCCGCTGCCAGTTCCGGTCCAGGGCGTCCTCGCTGCAGGCGGAGGCGAACTGCAGACCGCTGCCCCTGGGCAGGGGCTCCAGGATCAGATGGACCTCCGCGTAATGCCGCAGGGGCTCATAGTGGCCCACGCCCTCCACCCTGCCGGCGATGGTCTCCTTGTACAGCACCCGGCCCCGGTCCAGCCGGACCTCCACGCCGAAGCGCCGGGCGATGAGGCTTTTCAGGATCTCCGCCTGCACCTCTCCCATGAGACTGACGCCGATCTCCCCCAGGGCGGTGTCGTATTCCAGCCGAAGCTGGGGGTCCTCCTCTTCCAGCTGCCGCAGCTTCCGAAGCATCGTCACCGGGTCCTCCCCCTCGGGAAGGAGGATGCGGTACCGCATCACCGGTTCCAGCTTCGGGGCGGAACCCAGGTGTTCGATCCCCAGGCCCTGCCCCTCCCGGGTGCGGCTGAGGCCCGTCACGGCGCAGATGCCCCCGGGCAGGGCGGACTCCGCAGTCAGGAAGCGGGTTCCCGTATACAGGCGGATCTGATCCACCTTCTCCGCCGTGTCCCCTACCCGGATGCTGTCCTTTACCTTCAGGCGGCCCCCCGTGAGCTTCAGCCAGGTGAGCCGGTTCCCCTGGGGGTCGTGGCTGATCTTGAATACCCGGGCGCCGAAAGCATCGGGCCAGGTTCGGGGAAGGAAGCATTCCTCCATACCCAGAAGGAAATCCTCCACCCCATCCAGCTTCAGCCCGGAGCCGAACCAGCAGGGGAAGACCTGCCGGGCCTGCACGCTTTGGGCTTCCGCCCCCTCGGGCAGGGCGCCGGTCTCCAGATATTCCTCCAGCAGCTCCTCGCTCCCCATGGCCGCCTGCTCCGTGAAAGCGGGGGAGCCGTATGCCTGGCAGGCGGGACTCAGCTCCCGCTGCAGCTCCGCCAGAAGATCCTCCCGGCTCCGCCGGGCAAAATCCATTTTCGTCACAAAGATATATACCGGCACCCGGTAGTGCTCCAGCAGCCGCCAGAGGGTGCGGGTATGGGCCTGGACCCCGTCCAGGCCGCTGATCACCAGGATCGCTCCGTCCAAAACCTGAAGCACCCGCTCCGTTTCGCTGGAGAAGTCCACGTGGCCGGGGGTGTCCAGCAGGCTGACGGTCCAATCCCCCAGACGGAACTGGGCCTGACTGAGGAAAATGGTGATGCCCCGGCTCCGCTCCAGCTCGTGGGTGTCCATGGCCGTATCTCCCCGGTCCACCCGTCCGGGCTGACGGAGTTTGCCGGTGGTATAGAGGATGGCTTCCGCCAGGGTGGTTTTCCCCGCGTCCACATGGGCGAGCAGCCCCAGGGTGAGTTGTTTTTCCTGCTGCAGATCCGTTTCGGCCATGGAAGCACCTCCTTACCGGCCATGCTCAAATCGGCCCGCTTCGATCGTTCCGGCCCCGAGTCTGCGCTGCAAGGCCCGGCTTATTTTTCTCCGCGAGAAGTGTTTTCGGGCAGAAATGAATTCCGCCCGAAAGAACGCTGATCCTATTTGCACCTGCCGGTGCGATTTCTGCCGGGGGCTGCTGCAGCCCGGCGCAGGGTCGAAAAACCGCCGTTCCCCCGAAGATCCCGGCTCAATCCTCCGCGATGACCATGGAGATGGACATCACATAGCCATCCCAGCCCACGCCGTAGTAGTATTCCACCACAGGGTCGCCCATAGCGCAGGAGTACCAGACCATGTCGGCGTCTCCGCTTTCCCGGGTCAGTTCCGTATCCGGAAAAGCTGCCAGAAGCGCCCTGAGGGAGGTCCCGATCTTGACGCCCCGGTTATCCTCCAGGCGCCTTCCAGTGCCCTCCAGGCGCAGGACATACATGCCCTGGGGATCCCGATCAGCGATCAGGTATTCGATCGTGTATCGGGGGTAAACCGCCAGGATCCGGCAGCCCTCCTCCCCGTAAAGGGGATAGCCCCGGGAATCGTCGTGATCTATAGAGAGCCAGAGATCGGCGGATTCTTCCGCCTGTTCTTCTTCCACGAAGGCGAAGAATTCCTCCCAGGGGTGATAGCCCAGGGTGAGGACAGCGTCGTTGTCCCGCTGGATCCCGGCTTCCGACAGGGGGCGGGAGGCTCCGTTCAGGGGCAGGAGCTCCAGCCGCTGCCGTTCCTCGGGCAGGGCCATGCGGACCACTG
Organism: uncultured Clostridia bacterium; assembly: GCA_947307505.1. Next base: position 3,386 of record CAMZJG010000095.1, read on the forward strand.
CGGCGGCGGTCTCCGCCCGGGTGATCCGGCTGTCCGGCCGATAGGCGTGGGTGCCGCCGTCCCCCAGCATGACCCCGGCCCGGTAAAGGGTGAGGATATCCTGCCAGTATCCGGCGGGCTCCGTATCCAGACTGATCACGTCCGGTATGGCAAAGATGGCGTTGATATGGGGCAGTTCCGATTCCGGCAGAGCGGCGGCAAGGATATGGGCCAGCTCGCCCCGGGTGACGGCCTCTTCCATCCGGTCGGCAAATTCCCCGCGCTGCAGGATCCCCTCCGCCACGGCGTAATTCACGTATGGCTGATACCAGGGCTGAGCGGAGGGAAATTCCGCCCCGTCGTCCAGAGCGCGGCTGCGGATCACGGCGGCCAGCTTCACCGCCTCGCAGATCCGCAGTGAGCCTTCCGGCAGGAAGGTCCCGTTCCCCATGCCGTTCATCAGACCCAGCTCCCAGGCCATGCGGATGACGCCCTGGCCTTCCGTTCCGTACCATCGGCTCTCATCCACGTCGGAAAACTGGCCGGGAACGTAGCCCTCCTCCGGTTCTTCCGGCTCATCTCCGGGTTCTTCCCGGGGATCCTCCGGATCTTCTTCGGATCCCACTGTTTCCGTGGCAGCTTCTTCCGGCTCCTCCGTTTCCTCCCCGTCCCCGGCGGCTTCCGGCGCAGGAGGCGCTTCTTCGCCCTCCCCGGTCTCCGGCAGGGTTTCCCCGGCGGTCTCCGTTTCCGTTTCCGCCGGAGGCTCATCCGCCGCCAGCACGCGGGGACAGACCAGGAGAAGGCAAAGGATCAGCAGAACGGCAATGCAGCGTTTCATGCGGATCACTCCCATAGAGAGTATTGCAAATATAGTTCAATATACCATATATTGTGACTGATGGGAAGAGCCATTCCGGGGCATCGTCCAAAAAACATTTACATTTATCCGGAAATGGCATACAATCCATGTGGTTTATCGATCGGGAGAAGGAGGGACCGCCGTGATCTATCCCCGGACCCGGGAAGCCGTTTTTCTGTCCCGGCCCAACCGCTTCGTGGCGGAGGTGGAGCTGGATGAAAAACGGGAGACGGTACATGTGAAGAACACCGGCCGCTGCCGGGAACTGCTCCTGCCCGGAGCGCGGGTGATCCTGGCGGCGGGGGAGGGGAGCGGACGCAGGACCGCCTGGGATCTGGTGACGGTATGGAAGCCGGGACTGGGCTGGGTGAACATCGACAGCCAGGCTCCCAATCGGGTGGTCCGGGAATGGCTGGAACGGGGCGGCATCCCCGGCCTGACCTGCATCCGGCCGGAGTACGCCTACGGCGCCTCCCGGGTGGATTTCTGCCTGGAGCGGGGGGAGAAGCGCATCCTGCTGGAGGTGAAGGGCTGCACCCTGGAGCGCGGCGGCGTGGGATGGTTCCCGGATGCCCCGACCCTCCGGGGAGCAAAACATCTGCGGGAGCTGGCCGCCGCCCGGAGGGAAGGCTGGGACTGCATCCTGGCTTTCGTCATTGCCCTGCCGGGGGTGCGGCAGGTCCTGCCCAACCGGGAGACGGACCCGGATTTTGCCCGGGCCCTGGAGGAAGCGGAGAAGGCCGGGGTGGAGATCCTGCACCTGCCCTGCGCTGTGGGACCGGACTCCCTGGAGATCCTGGATTAAAGAAAAAGAACGACCGGGGCGGCAATG
>CAMZJG010000096.1 GCA_947307505.1 uncultured Clostridia bacterium
ACGGGCTTACCTTTCACCGCATCATCGAAGGCTTCATGATGCAGGGCGGCGGGTTTGACGAAAATGGCAACCCCAAAGAGGCCAGTCCGATCAAGGGCGAATTCGCAAAAAACGGGGTCACGAACAACATTGACCATGACCGGGGCGTGATCTCCATGGCCCGGGCCAACGATTTCAACAGCGGCAGCGCCCAGTTCTTCATCATGCATGAGAAAGCGCCCCATCTGGATGGGCAGTATGCAGCTTTCGGTCATGTGACGGACGGGATGGACATCGTGGACAAGATCTGCGAAAATACCCCGGTTCAGGACAGCAACGGTTCCGTTGCTCCGAAGGACCGGCCGGTGATCGAGACCATCCGGGTGATCGATTGAGTATGGAGGTTTTGGCTCCTGCAGGCGGTCCGGAACAGCTGCGGGCCGCTGTCCGCTGCGGAGCGAATGCAGTATACCTGGGCGCCCGGAACTTCAATGCCCGGCGACGGGCGGAGAATTTCGGCGGAGAGAGCCTGAAAGAGGCTGTGGCCTACTGTCACGGCCGGGATGTCCGCGTCTTTGTCACCGTCAATACTCTGGTGCGTGACGGGGAGCTGGGGGATGTGTACACCGTGCTGGAAGAGATCGGGGAGAGCGGGGCTGACGCAGTGATCCTGCAGGATATGGCAGCCGCTGATCTTTTCCGCACCCATCTCCCCGGGATCGCACGCCACGCCTCCACCCAGATGACGATCCACAACGCCGACGGGGCGAAGAAAGCGGAGGAACTGGGTTTTTCCCGGGTGATCCTTGCCCGTGAATTGACTTCGGAGGAGATCCGGCGGATCAGGGAAGCCACGGATATCGAGCTGGAGTGTTTCGTCCACGGCGCCCTTTGTATGAGCGTCTCCGGCCAATGCCTGCTTTCCGCCGCCCTGGGGGAGCGGAGCGGGAACCGGGGGCTGTGCGCCCAGCCCTGCCGACTGGATTTTCGCGTGGGGGACAGACACTATGCGCTTTCCCTGAAGGATGCCTGTCTGATTCCCCATCTGCGTGAGATGGAGGCGGCGGGCGTCAGCTCGCTCAAGATCGAAGGCCGTCTGCGGCGGCCGGAATATGTGGCGGCGGCTACAGACGCCTGCGTCCGAGCCTTAAGAGGGGAGCAGCCGGATCTGCGCCTGCTGGAGCAGGCTTTTTCCCGCAGCGGGCTGACGGACGGCTACCTGACAGGTCGGCGGGATCTGAACATGTTCGGCAGCCGGACGGAGGAGGATAAGGCGGCCAGCGCCGCCGTGCTGGGAGAACTGGCGGGTCTGTACCGACGGGAGCTCAGCCGGGTCCCGGTGACCTTTACGCTTCGCGGCGGCAGAGAAGAGCAGACGGAACTCCGGGTGACCGATGGGAAACATACCGTCACTGCAGCCGGACAAAAGGCCGAACCGGTGCGTACCGCAGCTCAGGACGCGGCGGGGGTGCTGGGAAAGACGGGGGGCACCCCCTTCCTGTGTGCCGGCGTTCGCAGCGAGGTAGAATCGGGGTGGATGATCCCCGGCCTTTCCGCCCTTCGGCGGGAGGCTCTGGATCAGCTCCTGGAGGAACGGGAAAAGACGGAACCGATCCCCCTCGCAGGGACGTTCGTGCCGGAAGCCGGAGGGGATCGGAAGGCGGAGCCGGTACTGCGTCTGCGTTTTGCCCGCCGCAGTCAGATCTTCGACGCGCCTGAGGCAGAGGCGGTGTATCTTCCCGTAGAGGAACTGGATGCGGAACTGGTGCGCAGCCTGGGGAAGAAGCTCATCGGAGAGCTTCCCCGGCTTATTTGGCCCGGTCGGGAGGAAGGACTGGAACAGAAACTGACCGCGCTGAAGGCGGCAGGGATGGAGACCGTGTGCGCCGGGAATCTGGGCAGTCTCCGCATGGCGTCCCGTCTGGGATTCCGCATATCCGGCGGCTTTGACCTGAATATCGAAAATTCCCGGGCCCTCCGGGTCTATGAAACCCTTGGGGTCCGGGAAACGCTGCTGTCATGGGAGATCCCCATGTCGGATGTCCGGCATATGGGGGGACAGATCCCCAGAGGGATCCTCCTGTACGGGCATATGCCTCTGATGCTCTTCCGCTGCTGTCCCATGCAGGGGAAGGAGGGCTGCGGCAGCTGCGACGGCCGCAGGAGCCTGAAAGATCGGCAGGGGACCGAGTTCCCGGTGCTGTGTCACCGGAAACAGTATTCGACCCTCTTGAATTCCGTTCCTCTGTACGTGGGGGACAAGGATCTCCGCGGCTTGGATTACGGCGTAGTCTGGTTCAGCGTGGAGGAACGGGAGGAATGCCGGGAGATATGGAAGCGATGTCTGAAAAAGGAAACCTGGCCGGGAAACCGGACCAACGGACCTTATTTCCGAAGGATCCTCTGAGACGGAGGAAAACTTACCAGTCCTCAAACACCTTGGAGGCAGCCTGCTCCGCCGCGGCTTCCGCCCGGAGGAAATAATCCAGGAAGCGTTCGCCCTGCTCGGTGAGCTCGCTCCCGTGCTGCGCTTTCCGTTCAATAAGCTGGAAGCCCAGGTGGTCTTCCGTGGAACGGATGCTCTTCCATGCTTTGCTGTAAGCCATGCCCATGCGTTTGGCCGCCCGGTTCAGGGATTTTAGCTCCCGGATGCCCTGAAGGAGCAGGGCGGTACCGTGGCCGAAGGCGGTTTTTGTATCTTCCTCTCCCCGGCGTATGCGGAGACGGGTTATGCAGTTCAGCTTGTCATCCATTTGACCTGAACCTCCTTCCTGAATCTTATTATACCGCGGGGATTAGACTTGCGCAAGAATAAAAAGGAGTGCATACGAAGAATGAATACACCCCTTTTGATCTATCTGATCGCGGCCGACGTTCTGGCCTTGCTTCTCATGCTGTCCGACAAGCAGCGGGCGAAACGGAGAGAGAGGCGGATCCCGGAGGCTTCGCTGTTCCTGGCGGCTCTGCTGGGCGGAGCCCTGGGCGGTACGATCGGAATGTTTCTGTTTCGGCATAAGACAAAGCACATTGCCTTCCGGGTGGGCTTTCCGCTGCTTGCCCTGATCCAGGCGGCGCTGTGCATCTGGTATATGGGAGGGATCGGCAAATGAAGGAACTGAAGCCGGGAAAGATCATATGCGTGGGACTGAACTATAAAAGCCATGCGGAAGAAACGGGGGGAGAGGCCCCTTCCGAACCGGTGCTTTTCTCCAAATTCGGGGACAGCATCACCTGGGATGGAGAGGAGGTTATCCTGCCTCCCTGGCACCGCTGCTATGACTATGAGGCGGAACTGGTTGCGGTGATCGGGAAAACCCTGTGGAACGGGACCCTGGAGGAGGCGAAGGCTGCGATCCGGGGCTATACCTGCGGGAACGACCTCAGCGCGCGGGACTGTCAGTTTCGCTCCGCCCAGTGGCTCACAGGGAAGTCCATGCCGGGCTTTGCTCCCATTGGACCCCGGATCGTGTCCGCAGCGGAGTTCGACCCGGAAAAGCCCCATCGGATCCGCTGTCTGGTGAACGGAGAAGTGCGGCAGGATGACGATGTGACCAATATGATCTTTTCCTGCGCGGAGATCGTGAAATACTGCTCCTCCTTTTTCCGCCTGGAGCCGGACGACCTGATCTTCACCGGCACTCCGGCCGGGGTCATCCTGGGCAGGCCCAAAGGCACCCGGGTCTGGCTGAAGCCCGGGGATACGGTAACAGTGGAGATCGATGGGATCGGCAGCCTTACGAATCGGCTGGTTTGACCTTGTCCCCAGGGACCCTGCTTACGAATGGACTGCCCTTGACGTAGTAACGCCAGGGGCGGTCTTTGTCTTTCCCTGCGTAATCCACGCCGATCCGGGGAGAGGATGCAATGAGTTCCGCCGGTACGCTGCGCCCTTCTGCCAGAAAGAAATCCCCGGCGAGGAGGTTGACACCGCTGAGGCTTCGGTCCAGCTCCAGGGCCCTGCAGAGGCGGCCCGGACCGGCGCAGAGTTGGGCAGGCAGGAGTTTCCCGCCGCTCCGCTCTGCCATGGCCTCCAGCCCCGCCAGGGGTTCCAGCGCCCGGATCAGCACGCACTCCGGCTGACCTGCCGGCTTCGTTACCACATTGAGACAATGATACATGCCGTAGATCAGGTAAATGTAGGCATGACCGGGAGGACCGTAGAGGGGCTCCAGTCTGGGGGTGCGCCGCCCGCCCCAGGCATGGCAGGCCCGGTCGGAAACGCCCAGATAGGCTTCCGTCTCCACGATGCGGCCTGCGGTCGTCCCATGGACCAGGATCTGACCCAGCAGGGCCCGGGCGATCTCCCGGGTATCCCGTCCCGGGGCGAAGAACGACGGGTCCAGCACGCGGTATCCATCCATTTGGTCGCCCTCCTTTCAAAAAACCGGCCTGCCCGAGGGCAGACCGGTATTCTCATAGAATGGATCTTACTCCTTGGCGGGAGCGGGTCCTCTGGGCGGCATGGGAGGACGCTTTTCGAAGAGGGCCTTGTTCTTCTCCTTTACCTCGTCCAGGCTCCATCCGTCTCCGGCGGCCATCATGGCGCCTTCCACGGTGGGGATGGCGTAGCGCCCGATGAACTTGCCCATGGTCATGAAGACCTGGCCGGTGACGTCCTTGGCGTCCTCGCCGCAGAGCCAGACGATGAAGTTGGCGAAGGTCTCGGGGGCGGCGGTGCCGTCATAGCTGATGGGGTTGCCGGAAATCACGCTGTGTTCGCCTTCCAGCACGTTATGGATCTCCATGTCCACGCTGGCCCGGGTCTTGGCGGCGGGGGCGAAGGTGTTGGCGGTGATGCCGAATTCCTTCAGCTCGGCGGCCAGGCCATAGGTCATGCCCACGACGCCGGCGTTGGCGGCGCAGTATTCGCACTGCCGCAGATTGCCGCCCGCCCAGGCGGGGGAGGCGCAGTTGACGATGCGGCCCCAGCCCTGATCGATCATGTGCTGCACCGCATGGCGGATGACGTAGAAGTGGCCGGTGGGCTTCGCCTTGTTCACCTTGTCCCACAGCTCCTTGGGCATATCCTGCACGGGGCTGAAGCCGAAGGCGGAGGC
>CAMZJG010000097.1 GCA_947307505.1 uncultured Clostridia bacterium
TATCCGTCTCCTGGCCCTGGGTGCCTCCCAGGACCTGATGGATCATGATCTCCGCATGGGGCAGCGCCATCCGCTTGCCCTTGGCGCCGGCAGCCAGCAGGAAGGCGCCCATGCTGGCGGCCATGCCCACGCAGATGGTGGCTACGTCCGCCTTGATGTACTGCATGGTATCGTAGATGGCCAGGCCGTCCGTCACAGAGCCGCCGGGGCTGTTGATATACATCTGGATATCCTTGTCCGGATCCTGGGCTTCCAGGTACAGGAGCTCCGCTACGATGATGCTGGCGGAGGCTTCGTTCACCTCTCCGTTGAGAAAGACGATCCGGTCGTTCAGAAGCCGGGAGTACAGGTCATAGGACCGCTCCCCCCGGGAGGTCTGTTCCACCACATAAGGGATCAGGCTGCTCATGGGCACGCCTCCTTTTCCGATTCATTCCGCTCCGTTTTCGGAGCATGCCCGGTTTTGTCCGGGTTTATACCGCGTTTCCGGGAAACGGGCTCATTCCGCCTTTTCCGGCTCCTCAGCCTTCTCCTCAGCCTTCTCCTCGGCGGGCTTCTCCTCCTCGGCGGGCTCGGGCAGGGCGGTGGCGTTGGCGATGATGAGGTCCGCGGCCTTATTGTACAGGATGCCGTCCGTGAGCATATCGGCGTCCATGAAGTTCTTCACGGTATCCAGGTCCACGCCGTACTGATCGGCGGCCTTCTGCAGTTCCGCGTCCTTGTCCTCCTCCGTAACGGTGAGGCCTTCCAGCTCGGCGATCTTGGCCAGGGCCAGCTCCTGCCGGATGGTCTTCTCGGCGTTCTGCAGCTGCATCTTGGTGAAGTCCTCCGCATTGGTGCCCATCCAGCTCAGGTAGGTCTCGAAGGGGATGCCCTGGTTCGCGATGCGCTGGGCCATATCCTGCACCATCTGCTGGGCGCGCTCGTTCACCATGGCCTCGTTCAGGTCCACCTTCATGTCCCCCGTCACCTGGGTCAGGAGCAGGTCCAGGAAGGCGTCCCGGGTCTGGCTCTCCTTCTGCTTCAGGAGCTTCTCCTCGATGTTCTTCCGGAAATCCTCCATGGTGTCGAACTCGCTCACGTCCTTGGCGAATTCGTCGTCCGCCTCGGGAAGGATCTTCTCCTTCACCTCGTGGATGTGGCACTTGAACACGGCGGGCTTGCCCTTCAGCTCCTCGGCGTGGTAATCCTCGGGGAAGGTGACGTTGACTTCCGTATCCTCGCCGGCGGAGGTGCCGATGAGCTGGATCTCAAAGCCGGGAATGAAGGAGTTGGAGCCGATCTCCAGGCTGTGCTTCTCGTCCTTGCCGCCCTCGAAGGGCACGCCGTCGATGAAGCCTTCATAGTCCAGCACCACGGTATCCCCGAACTTGGCGGGGCGCTCGGCGGTCTGGATGGTGGCGTTGCGGTTCCGGAGCTGGTCGATCTCCATATCCACCTCGGCGGGATCCACCTTGGCTTCCTTCCGCACGGCGGACAGGCCCTTGTACTGGCCCAGTTCCACTTCGGGATAGAGCACGCAGTTGATGTCCAGGGTGAGGGACTTATCCTCCTCCACCTTGGCGTCCTCAATGGAAGGGCTGGCCACGACCTTGAGTTCCTTTTCCTTCACGGCGAAATAATAGGCCTCGGGAGCCAGATCGTTGATGGCCTCCTCATGGAACACGCCTTCTCCGTACATGGCTTCCACGATCTTCCGGGGGGCCTTGCCCTTGCGGAAACCGGGGATCTGGATGCTCTTTCTGTTCTTGTTGAAGACCTTGACCACGGCCGCCTCAAATTCCTCCGGGGAAACGGAAACGGTGATCAGCGCGCTGTTCTTTTCTTTCTTTTCGACGTTTTTGACTTCCATTGCGGCTCGTCCTCCCAATGCTGTTTGATACGGGCGCCCGTCCGCCGGGCCCCGTAATTGAAGCGAAATTCGCGCATTCCATACAAATGCAAGATACTATATCATAAGCGCATGGTTTTTGCCAGAACTTTTTTCAAATTATTCCGTTCCCCTCAGGGGTCCCGCCAGGATCCCCGGTTCCTCCCGAATGAGCCGAGGCCGAAAATCCAGGTGATCGGCGCTGAGAAGGGCGTAGCGCACCCCGTCCTCAGGTCCTTCCACCGCCCTGGCCCTGGCCTTGCCGTGGAGATGGCCGTAGTAGCACTCCTCCACGCCGTACTGCCTCAGCAGCTGGCAGATCTCCCGGCAGACGTAGTCGTCCCCGTACCGGGGAGGATAATGGAGGAAACAGAGCTTTTGGCGCTCTCCCGCGGCCTTCAGGGAAGCCTCCAGCCGCATCAGCTCCCGCTGGAGGATCTTCCGGTCGTGGGCCTTCCCCGTCTCCTCCTCGAAGAACCAGCCCCGGGTGCCGCAGAGGGCCAGATCCCCATAGGTATAGCAGTTGTTGTGGAGGATGCGGACGCTGCGGATGTTTTCCCGCCGGAAAAAGCTCTCGATCTTCGCCGCGGTGCTCCACCAGTAGTCGTGGTTGCCCTTGAGCAGCAGTTTCTGCCCCCCCAGCTCATCCAGGAAGTGAAAATCCGCCGCAGCGGCCTCCAGGCCCATGCTCCAGGACAGATCCCCCAGGATGACGCACACGTCCTCCGGCCCCAGGGGGGAAAACGCCTCCCGGAGCTTCTCCTGATGATCCTTCCAGAGTCCGCCGAAAATGTCCATGGGTTTATCCGCGCCCAGGGACAGGTGCAGATCTCCGATCCCGTACAGCGCCACGCCTTTTCCTCCGGCTCAGCCCAGCCCCAGCATGCGCAGCACCGCGTCCGTCATCTCCGTCTTTTCCACGGAGGCGGTGAAGCGGCGCTCCCGGTTTTCCAGTCCCTCCAGCGGGGCGGGAACGGCGGTGCCCGTCACCCGGGAAAGGGTGCGGATGAGCTCCGTGCCGCTGCCGGTCTCCCGGCAGCCGATGGAACGCAGCACGCTGTCGCAGAACTTATAGGGGCTGGCGGTGGACACCACCACCCCGGGCCGGACGTCCCCGCTGGTGCGGCGGTACTGCTCCAGCACCTCCCAGGCCACGGCGGTATGGGGATCCATCAGGTATCCTTTGCCGTACATCCGGCCGATGGCGGCCTCCGTCTCCTCCTCGCTGCTCCAGCCGCAGGCGAAGTCCGCCTGCAGCCGCTCCAGCAGGCTGCCGGAAACGCTGTATTTCCCCTCGCTGCTCAGCCGACTCATGTATTCCCGCACAGCTTCGTCGCTGCCGGTCACGGCGTAAAGCAGCCGCTCCAGATTGCTGGAGATCAGGATATCCATGGAGGGGGAAATGGTGCAGTGGAAGGGACGGTTCCGGTCGTAGACGCCGGTGCTGAGGAAATCCGTCAGGATATGGTTCGTGTTGGAGGCGCAGATGAGCTTCCCCACGGGCAGGCCCATGTGTTTGGCGAACCACCCGGCCAGGATATTGCCGAAGTTCCCCGTGGGCACGCAGAAGTTCAGTTCGTCGCCCCAGGCGCAGAGGCCGGCCTTCACCGCGTCGCAGTAGGCGGAGAAATAGTACACTACCTGCGGCAGCAGACGGCCCCAGTTGATGGAATTGGCGGAGGAGAAGAACCAGCCCGCCTCCTCCAGTCTGCCCCGGAGAGCGGTATCGGAGAAAATGGCCTTCACCCCGTTCTGGGCATCGTCAAAATTCCCCTTCACGCCGCAGACGCCCACGTTCCCGCCTGCCTGGGTCTGCATCTGCAGCTTCTGCACGTCGCTCACCCCGTCGGAGGGGTAGAACACCAGGATCTTCGTGCCGGGCACATCCCGGAAGCCCTCCAGGGCCGCCTTGCCCGTATCCCCGCTGGTGGCCACCAGGATGCACACCTGCTTCCGCTCCCCCGTCTTCTTCAGGGAGGCGGTGAGGAGCCGGGGCATGATCTGCAGGGCCATGTCCTTGAAGGCGCAGGTGGGACCATGCCAAAGCTCCAGGAAGGCGGTAGCCCCGTCCACCGGATGCAGCGGCGCCGGATCCGGGCCGAAGCGTTCCGGGGCATAGGCCGCGGCGGTATACTCCGCCAGTTCCCCGGCGGAAAACTCCTCCAGGAACAGGCCCATGATCTTCGCCGCCCGTCCGGGATAATCCAGGTCACCCAAGGCGCGGATCTCCTCCGGACCCACCCGGGGAAGACTTTCGGGAAGGAAAAGCCCGCCCTCCCGGCTCAGGCCCCGGGCTATGGCCTCCGCAGCGCTCAGGCTGAGGGAAGCGTCTCTCGTACTCAAATACCGCATAGCTTGTTCCTCCTGTTCAGTCTCCGACGACCCGTCTCCAGTTGTTGAAGAACAGATCGTCCAGCAGGTCCTGTGGATATCCCCGCTTCTGCAGCTCCTGTTCCAGGAGCTTTACGTCCTGCACGCCGCTCATCCCCCTGGGCAGGCTCTCGCAGCCGTCCAGGTCTCCGCCCATGGCCACGGTCTTTTCCCCTCCCAGATCCAGGAAATGCTCCAGGTGCCGGACGACGGTCTCGATGGTGACCTCGCCCTCTCCCAGGAAGGCGGTGTACAGGTTCAGCCCTGCTGCGCCGCCGTGGTCCCGGATGGCCCGGAACATATCGTCCGTCAGGTTCCGGGTGTGCTCATGGATCGCCCGGGAGTTGGAATGGGTGGCCGCGAAGGGTCCTTTGACCAGCTTTTCCAGATCCCAGAAGCCGGGGTCGCTGAGATGGGAGACATCCAGAATGAGTCCCAGTTCCTCCCCCAGCCGGACGAAATCCTTCCCCGCGGCGCTCAGGCCCCGGTCCGGATCCTGCACGTTGGTGCCGCAGAGGGCGGTGGCACGGTTCCAGGTGAGGCAGAGACTGCGCACGCCCTTCTCCGCCGCCTGCTCCAGGCGTTTGGGGTCACAGTTCAGCACCTCCGCCCCCTCCACGCTCAGGAAGGCCGCCGCCTTTCCCACGGCCACGGCCGCGTCCGCCTCGCTGCCGGTGCGGCAGAAGGCCATATGATCCCCGCAGGCCTCCAGCTCCTCCAGGAAACGCCCGTAGAACAGGTCGAAGAGATCCTCCCCGTCCCGGACGAATTCCGG
>CAMZJG010000098.1 GCA_947307505.1 uncultured Clostridia bacterium
AGGCGTTTCGACAGATTACGGCCCCGGGTCCAAGTCGGACCCGGGGCCGCAGTATGCTTTGCGTTTAGTTTTTTCCTTCCCCTTCTCCGAAGTACCGTCCCAGCAGATACCCGTAGGTCATGCCGGATCCGGTGGAGTTGCCGGGCATGAGCATGGGGTAGTCCACCCCGTACCGTCCCGCCATGGTGTTCCCCAGGACGTACAGCCCGGGGACGGGATCGTTGTTCTCGTCCAGGGCCCGGAAGCGCTCGTCCACCTTCACGCCGCCGCAGACGGAGAGCAGCGCCGCGCCGAACTTTCTTGCAATGAAGGGAGGCTTGTCCAGGGGAATCAGCAGCTCCTTCCGCTTGCCGAATTCGTCGTCGTGTCCCTTCCGGCAGAACTCGTTGTAGCGGTTGAAGGTCTCCTCGAAGGTATCCGGGTCGACGCCCATCTTCTCCGCCAGCTCCCTGGGGGTATCCGCCATGACGGAAGAACCCGCATTCAGGCTGGCCTGGATCTTCCGACCCACGTCTTCCTCGTCGAATTCCTTGCCGCCCACGTAGTTGAAGCTCTCGCCCCAGTAGATGCCGCCGCCGTATTTCAGGGTCTCCGGCACCTTCTTCGCCCAGTCGGAGTCGAAGATGGTCCAGCACCATTTGTACCCGGTCTTCACGATGCCCAGGCTCCGGCCCTGGAGGTAGTTGTCCTCGTTCATGTACCGCTTGCCCTTGGGGGTGACGAAGAGGAAGCAGTAGTTGGAATGGCGGATGGCCTGGGGATGCATCATGGTGGGGAAGGGGCCGTCCTCAAAGGCCGCACCGGCCCACAGGCAGGCTTTGTGCCCCTCCCCCAGGTCGATGCCCTTGGGGAAGTTGGCCTTCACGGCCACCCGGTTGGCGATGGGGCAAAGGTCCTCGCACATCTCCTCGTTGCCGCCGATGCCGCCGGTGGCCACCAGCACGCCCTGGCTGGCGTATACGGCGATGAGCTTGCCCTCCTGGGTCCGGGCGGCGGCGCCGATCACCCGGCCGTTTTCCTTGATGAGCTGGAGCATGGTGGTGTTGAACAGGAAGCGGCTGCCCAGCTTCAGGGATTCCCGGTACATGGGCTCCATGAGCTCGTTCAGGCCGCCGAACTTGCCGCTCCGGGCCACGGGCCCGTCATAGAAGCAGTGGGCGGTGTACAGCTCTTTGTAGGTCTCCCCCTTGTAGGCGGCGCCCTGGAGGTTGATGCGCACGCCGCCGTATTCCGGCTTCATCACATTGTCGATGGCCCAGTCCATGGCCTCCTCGCTGTAGTCCACGAACAGGCGGACCAGGCGCTCGTCGCAGCGGTTGCCGCAGCGCTTGATCCATTCCCGGGCCACCTCGTCCGGGTCGTTCACGATGCCCAGGGAGCGCATGAACTTGGAGTTCACCACGCCCACGTTATGGGCGAAGCCGTGGTAGGAGGGGAGCTTTTCGATCACCGTGACCTTGCAGCCCTTTTCCGCGGCGCTGTAGGCGCAGCTCAGGCCCGCGATGCCGGCTCCGATCACCAGGACTTCGGTTTCGTACTTCTCTTCAAAATCCTCGGGCTTGAAGGGCTCCGGGGGAGTGGCCCAGCTGCCCCAGCGGGGGTTGATGTTGCTCATATTCCTATCTCCTCTTTGCAAAGTCGGGTATGGGACGGTCGTCCTCGGCATAGTCGCAGCAGTCCGGATCCAGATCGTGACGCTGCTTCACCGCCGGGCACCGGTGGGGCATGAAGGGGCTCCAGAAGCAGACCCTGCAGTCCCGGCAGGGGACGCAGTCGGCCCCCTCCGTCACCGCCCGGGCCCAGTTGGGGTCGGCAAGCAAGGCTCTGGCGCTGTCTACGGTGTCCGCCAGCCCTTCGTCGATGAGTTTCCGAGCCTGCTCCGGGGTAATGATGCCGTTCACCACGCTCACGGGGACCCGGCCCTTCATGTGTTCATGTATCTGTATCCCCATCCAGCAGCACTGGTTATAGGGATAGCCTTCGGGATACTCCACCTCGTAGGGGCCGATGCCGTCGGACATCTGCAGATAATCCGCCCCGGCCTCCACGTACAGGTCTGCGATGGCGCAGCTCTCCGCCAGGGTGGTCTCCGCTGCGCTGTGCCGCATGGAGAGGATAAAGTCCGGGCCGCAGGCTTCCCGGATCCCCCGGAGGATCTCACAGCCGAAGCGTGCGCGGTTCTCGATGCTGCCGCCGTATTCGTCCGTGCGCAGGTTCGTCAGGGGATTGATGAACTGGTTGATGAGGTAGCCGTGGCAGGCATGGAGCTGGACCCCGTCGTACCCCGCCGCCTGGGCCCGTTTTGCCGCGGCAACGAAGGCGGCGATGATCTCATGGATGCGCTCCTTCGTCAGCTCCCCGCAGGTCCTGCCCCGGCGTTCCACGGCGGAGGGGCCGAAGGCGGGGCCGCATTCCGGATGGGTGCCGGACCCGGCATGATGGATCTGCACCAGCATGGTGGTCCCATAGGCATGGCAGGCGTCGGTGATGGCCTTATGCCCGGCGATCTGCCCGTCCTCCCACAGCCCCAGCTGGGTGGGGGAGAGGCGGCCACCCGGCTCCACGCAGGTGGCCTCCACGCAGATGAGGCCCACGCCGCCCTTTGCCCGGTCCTCGTAATGCCGCCGGAAGCGGTCGATGGCGATGCCGGAGGTGTCCGTCCAGTCAAACTTCACCGTGGGGGCGAAGGTGACCCGGTTTTTCACCAGCTTCGTGCCGATGCGGATGGGCTCCGCAGCCTTGGTTTTCATCTCAGGCCTCCGGCAGGATGGCGCCGTATTTCAAAAGCTGGGCCCGGAGCTTGCTGAAATCGATATCCCGCACGCTGACCCCGTCCTGGAGGGCGATGGCCGCCGCGTGGCCCGCCGCCTGGCCGAAGCACATGCAGTGGGGGATGAGGTTGAAGTATTCGCTGAAGTCATGGTCCGCGGAGAAGGCCCGGCAGGCCACCAGGAAGCCCTCAGTCCCCTTGGGCACCAGCGCCCGGTAGGGCACATAGGTCCGGGGATGGTCCAGGGACTTGGCGCCCCGGTCGTTGTCCGCAAAGATGGCGATGGTATCCGGGAAAGGCGTATCGGAGTCCATATCCGCCTCGGTGAGCCAGTACTCGCCCACCAGACGGCGGCCGCCGGAGGTGCCCAGCTGGGGGTTGGAGAGCATGATGAAGCTCTTCTCAAAGCCGGGCATGTACTGCTTCAGCAGCTCCCAGTTCCGCACGGCCCGCTTCCGGGCCGAAACGTCGATGTAGGTCATCTCCTCCGGCTCCGTCTGATGCAGGCTGCCGATGAGCCGGTGGACCCACACCACCCCGTGCTGGTTCTTCAGCAGGCCGGGGGAGAAATGGGGAGAGCCGCCGGCCTCCATGATGGTCTTGATGACGGCCTTCATCTCCTCGGGCTTCTCCCGCTTGAAGGCGAAGTAGGCGTCGATATCCACGTTGGCGATCCAGTAGATCCAGCCGAACTGGGCGATGCGGGAGCCCTCAGGCATATAGTCTACGGTCTCCTCCGGCACCTTGGGGAGCAGGTCCCCATCCCCGGTGCAGTCGATGACGATCTTGGCCAGCACCGCCTGGCGGCCGGCTTTGGTCTCCACCATGACGCCCTTGACCTGGTTCCCCTCCATGATGGGCTCCGTCACCCAGCAGTGGAGCAGCAGCTCCGCGCCGGATTCCAGCACCATGGTGTTCATTTCATCCTTGGCGATCTCCGGATCGATGACGGCGGTATACAGGGTGACCCGCTCCCCGTCCCGGTTCCGGCGGATATAGAAGTGCATCATGTTGGCGTCCACGTACTTCTGCACTTCGTCCTTATCCGTGCTGCCCCAGTATTTCTTCTCCGGATAGGTGGCGCCGTTCCGGGCCGCCAGCCGGTCGATCAGCTCCTGGCAGAAGCCGCCGATGGCCTGTCTGCCGTAGGTGTCCCCCAGGTTGGGGATGATGTTCACCAGGCCGCCGGTGCTCATGCCGCCCAGATGGCCGTACCGCTCGATGAGCAGGGTCTTCGCCCCGCCCCGGGCTGCGGAGACCGCCGCGGCGATGCCGCCGGGGCCGCCGCCCACCACGCATACGTCCACCTCCCGAAGGACGTTGACATCCCGTGCCGCCTCGGGAATGGATTTCACGCCGTATGTGACCTTATGCTCGAATTGCGACGGCCTTCCGTAGCCGCTGAAGACCTCGCCGGTGCTTGCGTTGATCGCCATAGTTCTTCCTCCTGTATTTCGATTTATGTTGTTCCCTTGGTACTAATTATATCTGCCGGGTCTCCGCTTGTCCAGCCATACAGAAATATCTTGCGATTTTCGGAAAAACTTGTATAATGGGAACAATTCATCACTAAATTACCGGGAGGTATTCTGCATGGAAACGGCTGTCCTGCCTGCGGGAAAGAAGCGGCGGATCTCCAGCGTGGAGTTCTGGCGCTTCGTGTTCACCGTGATGGTGAGTCTGTACCACCTGGAGATCTTCTTCATGAAGAAGAGCCTTTTCCCCTCCGGTTCCGGGGCGGTGGAGTTCTTCTTCGTTCTGGCGGGCTTTCTGCTGGGGATGGGCGCAGAAAAGCGCCATCTCGCCCGGGGCGGTCTGCCGGCGGAACCCAGGGAAGCGGCCAGCCGGGCCATCGACTACGCGAAGAACAAGCTGAAGGCCATCGTTCCCATCGTCCTGTGCTGGCTGGTGCTGCATATCCTGGTCTCCCCCGGGCTGGAGGGCTTCAAGGGGAAGCTGGATTTCATCATGAACTCGGAATGGGAGGTCCTGCTCATGGTAGGCACCCCCATGGGCTTCAACGGGGGTTACGCTCCCAATATCCCCCTGTGGTTCCTTACCTCCCTGATCGTCGCCGGATATGTGTATACCTACCTGATGGAGCGGCACTTCGACCTGATGCGCTTTCTGGCTCCGGTGATCGGGGGGCTGGGCGTCACCTTTTTCGCCCTGAAGACCACCTCGGTGCTGGACCACAATATCCTGGTGGGCTGCCTCACCGCCGGGACCCTGAAGGC
>CAMZJG010000099.1 GCA_947307505.1 uncultured Clostridia bacterium
GGCTTCGCTGCCGTATGGATCCCCCCCTTCAAGGTCCGGGGCAGACCGGAGCATTATATCGTAGTCTCCTTCGCCGCGGATCGGCGTATTGATCATCCACGCATTGTCAGCGTAGCGGAACCTTATCCCCATCGCTGGACCCATCATGTGCTGGTGAGCTCTCCCGAGGATGTGGACGATAAGCTGCTGGATTGGGTGGAGCAGGCATATCGCCTGACCAATGCGCGCCAGATCGGGAAATAGCAGAACAAACCCGTATCTAGGACCGGGCTGCTTTGAGCAGCCCGGTCCTTTTCTTTTCCCACCCCGACGGCGCTGGTTCCCTATTGGAAAGTTATTTCCTTTGTGTTATAATGACTGGAAAATGCAAGAGTATTTCGCAAACAAAGGAGGAACTGGTCTATGCTTTCGCCCAAGGAAAATCTTCTGCGGATGTACAGAGGAGAGCTGCCGGAGTATCTGCCCAGGGGCGGTTTCCGTGAATTCAAATGCTCTGCTTTTATCGACGTAAAGAAACCCGGATGCACAAGGGATGAATTCGGCGTGGAATATACCGGCAAGGAAGATGTTTTCGGCGGCGCGCCCATCCCCTACCCCGGCCATTATGTGCTGGACGATATCACCAAATGGCGGGATAAGATCAAGGCGCCGGATCTCTCCCATATCGACTGGGAAGCCCTCGCCGCAAAGGACCTGAAGGATATCGACCGCAGCACCACGGGTGTCGTCTTTTACTGGGGCAAGATCTTCCAGCGCCTGGCGGATTTTATGGGCTTTACCGAAGGCCTTTGCGCCATCGCCGAGGAGCCGGAGGAGTGCTACGCCCTGTACGAGTACCTCTGCGACTACAACTGCGAGGTCCTGAAAAATGTCTGCTACTGGTATAAGCCTGACGCCGTATGCATTCCCGACGATACCGCCACCGCCCGGGCCCCCTTCATCTCTCCTGCCGCATACAAGGAGCTTGTGAAGCCTTTCCACGCCCGGGAAGCGGAGATCGTGCTGAACAGCGGCTGCTACATCGATATGCACGACTGCGGCCATTGCGAGGCTTTTATCGACGACTGGATGGATTTCGGCGTCACCGCCTGGAACCCCGCCCAGACCTCCAACGACCTGGTGGGCATCAAAAAGAAATGGGGAAGGAAGCTCATCATTTCCGGGGGCTGGGACTCCGCCAGCACCTTGACCTATGATCCGGCGGACAGCGAGACCCTTCGGGAGCCCCTCATGAAGTATGTGGACGACCTGGCACCCAACGGCGGTTTTATCTTCTCCGCCTTCGTTATGGGCAAGCCGGACGCCAACGGCAAGACCCCCCAGGAAGTGGTGAACGACGTTTACGAGAACTATGCGAAGAACTACTATCAGACCCATTGACCGTTGGGAGAGAGGAGCAAGCCCATGCTGAATACCATACCCGACGCCAGCCCGAGGATACCCGCCTCCTTCGAGGTCGAGCCGCCTCCCATACCGGAAGAGCAGATCTCCGGCGCCCTGGAAGCCGATGTGGTGGTGGTGGGAGAAGGTCTTGCGGGCCTTTGCGCCGCGCTCACCGCCCGTCAGGCCGGTGCGGACACTCTGATCATTTCCGCTTCTGCCAGACCCGTCGGCCGCGGCGGCAGCGTTTTCGCTGCTTACAGCAAGGTCATGGAGGCCAAGGGGCTTCCCCGCCAGAATCTGGACGATTTCTTCCTGGAGGAATTCTCCTCCAACTCCTTCCTGGTAGACCAGCGCAAGTGGTACACCCTGCTGGACCGGAGCGAGGAGGCCATGAACTGGCTCATTGATATCCTCCAGGCCGCCGGCTGCGGCGTGGTGCTGGAAGACGCCAACGAGGATGATCACCACAGTCCCACCTATCAGCCTCCCGGAACGCACGCCTTCGTGGGCAGTGGGATCGCCCGGGCGGGCACAGGCATCACCCTGGCCTTGAACGCCCTGGAAGAAGCCTTCCTGGCCGCGGGGGGACGGGTCCTGCGTTCCAGCCCCGCCAGGCGGCTGGAGAAGACCGGCAAACGAGTTTCCGCTGTTCTGGCTCAGCAGAAGGACGGGACCTATATACGGGCAAAAGCTTCCCGCGCCGTCATTCTGGCTACGGGAGACTTCTCCGCCAACCCGGAGATGATGGCAAAATACTGCCCACAGTATGCGCCCTTTTTCACCGCCGGAGGAGATAACTACGATGTGGGCTTCTCCATGAAAGGCCTGTTCAAGGGGGAAGGCCACCAGATGGCCCTTTGGGCCGGAGCCGCCTGGCAGCGCACCTGGCCCTGCGCCGTGATGATCCAGGGCAGCCGTCTGGGCACCAATCTTCCCTATGGCTCTCACCGGGGCCTGCGGCTGAACAACCGCGGGGAGCGGTACTGCAACGAGGATATGAACGGCGCCTATACCGCCCTGACCACGCTGCGGGAGCCCAAAGGCGAGGCCTTTGCCATCTGGGGTGCGAACTATGCCAGGGAGATCCGGTTCCGGGCCCATGGCGGCCAGCGGGACGGCCCGGATACGCCGCCGGAAGCGGTGCTGGACAACTGGAACGGCATGGCGGACCGGGGAATGCTGGTCAGAGCGGATACCCTGGAGGGCGTGATCGAGGCGCTGGGTCTGCCCCCGGAGGCAACCATGGCCACCATCCGCCGATACAACGAACTCTGCCGGAACGGGAAGGATACCGATTTCCATAAAAAGCCCAAGTATTTGCAGGAGATCCGGGAAGCTCCCTTCTACGGCTGCAGCCTGAGCGACCGTTTCTTCTTCTCCGTGATGGGCGGCCCCCGCACCAACTGGAAGATGCAGATCTGCGACGAGCAGGATGAACCCATCCCGGGCCTGTACTGCGTCGGTTCCATGGTGGGGGACATGTACGCCCATTGCTACAATTTCCGCATCCCCGGCCAGAATTACGGTGCCTGCCTCACCTTCGGCTACCTCACCGGCAAACGGGCCGCCGAAGAGCGGGCCTGACAGAAAGGAAGGACAATATGGCTTCTAAATACCCCCATGTATTCGAGCCCTTTGAGATCCGGGGCGTTCTCTTCAAGAACCACCTGGAGCAGGCCCCTCCCGGCTGCTTCTTCGCCGGTGACGAGCGGGGCTTCGTCACGGATCAGTTCGTGGAGTATTTCCGGCAGTATGCCCGGGGCGGCGTAGCCGTCTGCAATGTGGGCAACTGCAGCATCGACATCACCGAGAGCAGCGACGAAGCAGGCCAGCTGCAGCTCTCCGATCCCGGCTGCGTCATGCCCGCCCGGAAATTCAGTGAAATGTGCGAGATCTATGGGGCTCATGGCTCCTTTGAGCTCACCCATAACGGCAAGGATACCGCCTATGAAAACGTGGGCCACGCCCCCTACAGCGCCTCCGCATTCATCACCGTTGCAGAGGAGCGCCGGGCGAAGATGCTGGGCCGGGACCCCTACCCCACCATTGAAATGTCAAAGGAGAAGATCCGGGAGACGGTGGAAAAGTATGCCAGGGCTGCCCGCTTCTGCAAGCAGGCGGGAATGAAGATCTGCATGATCCATGGAGCCCACGGCAACCTCATCGCCCAGTTTGCCAGCCCCAAATACAACAAACGCACGGACGAGTACGGCGGCTCCCTGCAGAATCGGGCCCGTTTCGCCAACGAGATCCTGGAGGCCGTGCGGGGCGCGGTGGGGCAGGACTTTGTCATCGAGTACCGCCTGAGCGCGGACGAGCACGCCCCGGACCAGATGCACTTCCCCGAGACCCTGGAATTCATCAAGTACATCAAGGACCGGGTGGATATCCTCCATGTCTCCGCCGGTATCCATGACCTGTACGGCGAGCCTTACTATCTCCGCTACCTGGTCTCCAACTACACCATGCCCCAGAAGCTGAACGTCCATTTCTCCGCGGCGGTGAAGCAGGCCTATCCGGACCTGATGGTGGCCGTGGTAGGCGGCATCAAGGACCCTGGCCAGGCAGAGGAGATCATCTCCTCCGGCCAGGCGGATCTGGTTGCCATGAACCGCGCCCTCCATGCGGACTACGATATGCCCAGAAAATATGCCGAGGGGAAGGAATGGCAGCATATGCCCTGCCTGCGCTGCTCCTGCTTCCGCATGGCCAGCCCTCATACCAACAAGCTCTGCAGCGTGAACCCCATGTGGGGCCGCTTCAAGGAATATCCCCAGGGTTGCCTGCCCCCCGCCCCGGTGAAGAAGAAGGTGGCGGTGATCGGCGGAGGCCCCGCCGGCGTGGAATCCGTCAAGTGGCTGCTGCAGAGGGGACACGATGTGACCCTGTACGAAAAGAGCGGCCAGATCGGCGGCCATGTGCGGGATGCGGTGAAGGCGGACTTCAAAGCCGACCTGCGGGACTATGTGAAATACATGGAGGACTTTGCTCCCAACTGCGGCGCAAGGATCCTGATGAATACCGAGGCCACCCCCGAGCTTCTGGCCGGAGAAGGCTATGACGCCATCATCGCCGCCGTCGGCGCGGATCCCATCATGCCCAGGGTCCCCGGCGCGGACAAGCCCCATGTGCACTGGGCTCCGGACGCGGAAAACGGCCGCGCCGAATGCGGGCAGAACGTGGTGATCATCGGCGGCTCCTCCGTGGGCACCGAGGCCTCCATCAACCTGGCCAAGGAAGGCAAAAAGGTCACGGTGGTGGAGATGGCAGAGCGGGTGGACCTGTTCCGCACCGGCGCCGCCTCCGATCTGCTGAGCATGAGCGACGAGTACGGCGTGGAACGGCTCCTGGGCTGGAAGCTCCTGGAGGTGAAGGACGACTGCATCCTGGCGGAAAACGTCAAAACCGGCGAGCAGAAGTCCATCCCTGCGGATACGGTGCTCATGGCCGTCGGCCTGAAGCCCCGCAGGAATGTGGCCCTGGGCTTTGCCCATCTCTGCCCCGAGACCAGCTTCTTCATCATCGGCGACGCGCAGCAGTCCGGGGATATCCGGGACGCCACCTTCCAGGCTTTTGAGGTGGCGCGGACCATCTGATCA
>CAMZJG010000100.1 GCA_947307505.1 uncultured Clostridia bacterium
TCCCCGCCAGGGCGCCGCCCACGGCGGCCAGGGAGCAGTACAGCAGGAAGCCGCCTGCGATCAGCAGCAGCGCCAGGATGGAGGGCCCCGGGGCAAAGAGTCCCAGGGAACCCAGCAGACGCAGGATCTGGAGGAAGCCCATCTGGGCCGCGGGATACAGAACGCGCACCAGCTCGGACCCCAGGAGCAGCCCTCCCGCAGCCCCGACGATCCAGGCCAGGACCTGGATCATCCCCGCCAGGACTCCCGCCAGGAGCTTGCCCAGGACCATGGCTTCGGGCCGTACGGAGAGGAGGAAGGTGTCCATGAGCTTGGACTGCTTTTCCAGCACCACGGAGGAGGCTACGCCCTGCCCGTAGAACAGCACCAGGAAGTACAGCACCATCACGTTCAGATAGGGCAGGAAGGTGCCCAGCAGCTCTCGGATCTCCCCGGTGCCGTCGTCGCTCTCCTCCCCGGAGAGGATCTCCCGGGCCTGGGCCGCGGAGGAATACACCGGCTCCATGATCTCCGCCAGCTGCTCCGGCGTCAGGCCGGATTTCAGGGGCAGGATCGTGCCGAAATAGCCGTTCAGGAAATCCGCGTAGTGCTGCGCTTCCTGCATATCCAGGGCGCTCTGTTCCGGCAGCACCGTCCGGAGGCGGTAGCCGTCCCCCTCCCGGCGCAGGGAGAGGACCAGACTGTCCGGCTCCGCCGCCGCCCGGGCCAGCGCATCCTCCGCGCCGGTGCAGAGAACGTAATCCAGCCGGGAATACAGGGGATCTCCCAGGGTGTTCAGCAGGCCGAAGTCCAGCTCCCCCGGGGTCTCGTCCGCCACATACACCACCCGAAGGGAGGTCCGGTCCCAGACTTCTTCCTCGTCCCCCTTATCCTGCAGCAGCAGGAACAGGGCCGGGATGCACACCAGCAGGATCAGCGCCGGGATCAGGGTGAGGAGCTTCCAGCCCTTTCCGGATACGGTCCGGGCCAGGGAGAAGCGGAACACCTTTTCCCAGCCGTTGAGGAACCCTTTTCTCATGCCCGCACCCCCTTTTGCTCCCGGAAGATCGCCAGGAGCTGTTTCAGCTTGATCTTCTCACCCCGGTGGATCAGCAGCGCACCGTATACGGCGGCGCAGAAGCGGCCGAGCAGCAGCACCGTCGCCGCCTGGATGACCCAGCTCAGGAGCAGGATCCAGAAGGAGATGTCCCCGCTGATATACCGGGCCGGGGCGGTGAAAGCAGAGATCATCGGCACAAGGGAGACGACGGTCTGCAGGACCCGGTTCCCGGAAAAGGAGGTGAAGATGCCGATCAGATATCCCACCAGACTCAGCAAAGTGGCCGCCGTGGCGGCGGTCTCCGTTCCCTCCTCGCCGGCGCTGCAGGAACCGGCGATGCCTCCCAGAAGGGAGAAGCACAGATACCCCAGGAGCAGGGACAGGAGGATGCAGAGCAGATCCTTCGCCCCCAGCCTCGCCAGGACCGCGCCGATGGATACGCCTCCGGGCAGGGATTCCACCCCCAGGATCGTACGGGTCACGGCCATGCCCAGGGCGATGACCAGGATGCCCGCCAGCACCACGCACATGGCCGCCAGGATCTTGCCCCAGATCAGGGCCAGGGGCCGGACGGAGACCATGAGCTGGTCGATGAGCTTGGAGCTTTTTTCCTCCGCCACCGCCCGCACCACATAGGAGACGGACATGCTCACCAGCATGAAGGCGACGATGGCGTAGACGAAGCCGATGAGGAAGCGGCCCTGGTCGAAGGGCTCGCCGCCCTCATCCTCAGGCGCGAGGAATTCCTTCTGGGTCACCGCCTCCGCAGAATACCCGGCAAAGGCGGCTGCCTGTTGTTCCTCATCCGCCCCGGCGGCCGCCAGCCTGGCGCTGCGGAATGCGGTGCGGCCGAAGGAAGCGATCCGTGCCGCCTCCGTTCCGCTCACCTTGCTGTCCTCCCCGGTGCAGGCCCGGATCCGCCAGCCGCCCTCCTGAGCCGGTTCGATCCACAGGAGGATGTTCTTTTCCTCCCCGTTCAGCCGGTTGAGCCAGTCCTCCCCGGAGCCTTCCACGGTCTCCGGGATCAGGTAGTCCGGCAGCTCCGCCGGGTCCAGGGCATAGGGGCTTTCGTTCAGGATATACAGGATCTCTCCGTCCCGGTTCGCGTTCTGTCCCCGCTTCATGGAGGCGGACATGATGAACACGCTCCCCACGGAGCACAGCAGCATGATCAGGAGCATGACGAAGGTGGCCTTCTGCTTGAAATACTGCTGCAGGGAGAAGGTGAAGACCTGTTTGATCCCCCCGTATTCCTCCTTATTCGGCAGCATCGGCTTTCCCCACCTTTTCCACAAAGATCTCATGCAGGCTGGGCTCCCGCAGGTCAAAGGTCACCACGCTGATCCCCGCCTCCGCCAGCCGGCGGAGCAGTTCGTTGGCCTGCCGGTCCCCGGTGACCCGGAGCTCGTATTCCAGGGGCTTCTCGGAGAAGGGTTCGATGCCCGCCGCCCGGATCTGCGCCTCCGCGTCCTCCTCGGTCTTCAGCCGGAGATTCACCCGCCCGTAGCTCTTTTTGATTTCGTTCAGATTTCCCTGGAGAATGGTCTTGCTCCGGTCCAGGATGGTGATATCCGTGCAGAACTCCTCCACCGTGGGCATCTGATGGCTGGAAAGGATCATGTATTTCCCCTTGCCGATCTCCTCCCGGAGGATGGATTTGAACAGGTCCGTATTCACCGGGTCCAGGCCGGAAAGGGGCTCGTCCAGGATCAGCAGCTCCGGATCCGGCAGCAGGGCCAGCATCAGCTGGATCTTCTGCTGGTTGCCCTTGCTCAGCTGGTCCGCCTTCAGGGAGGGGGCTGTCGTCTGGCTTCCCCGAGGTCCTCTGCGGGTGGGGAACAGATATTCGTCCGTCTCCAGCCGGCGCGACCAGTACCGGATGCGGGTCATGGCGTCGGTCTTGTTCACCCCCCGGAGGGCGGCGAAATACAGCAGCTGGTCCAGGAGCCGATATTTGGGATACAGTCCCCGCTCTTCCGCCAGGTAGCCCACGTTGCAGGTCTCCGGCTTCAGGGGCTGTCCGTTCCACAGGGCCTCCCCCTCATCCCGGGCCAACATCCCCAGCATCATGCGGATGGCGGTGGTCTTTCCGGCCCCGTTGGTGCCCAGGAGGGCGTAGACTCCCGGTCCCGGCATGGAAAAGCTCAGGTGATCCAGCACCAGCTTATCTCCGTAATGTTTGGTGAGATTCCGTACCTCCAGGCTCATGGACGTATCCTCCGTTCTGCCGTTTCGGCAGCAGTATATTTTCTTGGAAAAAGCAGGCGTGCCGCTGACGCAGCACGCCCATTATGCATGATTCTTCTGTTTTCGTCAAGAAGACTCAGTCCCGCAGATACCGGTCCGCCAGGAACAGGTAGCAGGAGGAGGTCCAGGCGCTCCAGAACAGGGTCTTCTCCACCCCCATGGCGGAGCCGATGCTGGGCTCTCCGGAGATGGCGTTGTGGAAATGATAGAAGCCGGTGCTCTTCAGCAGGTCGCAGTATTCCTTGGCGATCCGCTTCGCCAGATCCATCCGGCCCAGGGCCTCGAAGGCCAGGGGGAAGATGATGTGGACGGGGGTGACCACGCTGCCCTGGCACCAGCCGCCCCGGTACAGGGGACTGGTGAGGCTCTCGGTGGCCAGACCGAAGGGGGTCTCGAAGGTGCCTTCCCGGAAGATGTACTCGATGCTCTTTTCCGCAATGTCCTTGGGCAGCCGGTCCCCCAGGATCAGGGCGGCGTACAGAGGCAGGCTGTCGCTCTTGGCGGCCTTTTTGGTGGTGGCGTTGAAGGCGAACCACCGCTCCCCGTCCCAGAAGGTCTTGACGATCTTATCCCGCAGCTCGTCCGCCCGCTGCTGCCAGGAATCCGCGTCGGGCTCGCCCAGCTCCTTGCCGAAGGCGGCCAGGGCCTCCATGCAGATCTCCAGATAGGCGTTCATGTCCGGGCTGGCCAGCGGGAAGCCCACGTAGAAATAGGGGCCGTCCTCCCAGCCGGTCTCCCCGGCCTTCCGGTTCTCCCAGATGCCGTCGTGGTCCAGGTCCCGGCACAGGAGGAAGAACTCCGTCCATTTCTTCAGGCCGTCGTACAGCTTTTTCTTCTCTTCCGCCGGGATCCCGCTGAGATCCCGGTTCTTCATGAGCCATTTGAGGGCGACGCCCTGGAAGGGGGGCTTCATGGTATCCTTGGGCAGGGTCTGGTTATCGTAGATGTCCGCGATGCGGCCGTTCACATCCTGATAATCGAAGCAGGAGGCCAGGATGCTCCAGGCCAGCTTGATATCCTTGCTCAGGCAGATGGCCTGCATGGCCTGCTGCCAGCCGGAGATGTGCTCGAAGACGCCCCGCATCATCTTCACCACGGTGTGGCGGAACAGGTCGTCCTCATGGGCGTCGTTGGTGTGGCTCCAGGTGGTCCACAGGGCCTGGAGGCGCATGTCCTCATAGGGGGCGGGCAGCTCCGGCATCACCGCGGCGGCGTAGGAATCGAAGTCCTTTTTCACGTCCGCCAGGCAGGCCTCGTAATCCGGGAAGCTGTGGATGTCCCCGGGAACGGGATCCAGGGTGTATTCCTCAAATACCAGCTCGATGACCCCGTCCTCGCCGGGAGTCATGCGGAACTGCATCCCCTCCTGGGTGAGCTTGCCGGTGATGGGGATGAGGCGCATGCGGCTCTCCCCGAAGCCCAGCTGCCAGGTGCCGTCCATCAGGTCATAGAAGCTGGCTCCCGCCAGGAAGCCCCGGGGGGCGGAGGGCCGCATCACCAGGCTGCTGCCCTGAAGGCCGGTGCCCAGGCAGCGGACGAAGTTCCGGCCGCCGATGCAGTACCGCACCTGTCCGTGATCCGACTCCTGGATCACCTCATAGGGGGTGGTGGAATTGACGCTGGCGATGGCTCTGCCGTTCTGCTGGATCTCCAGCTTGATCTGCCGGTT
>CAMZJG010000101.1 GCA_947307505.1 uncultured Clostridia bacterium
ATGGCGCCTCCGTCACTCCCTCCCCCTCCACCGAGACCAATATCGGCCGGGCGATTCTGGAGCAGTTCCCCGGCACCACCGGCAGCTTGGGCTGCGCCATCTCCGAAGCGGTGGAGGTCGCCACCAGCACCCCCGGTTACCGCTATGTGCTGGGCAGCGTGCTGAACCAGGTCCTGCTGCACCAGAGCGTCATCGGTCTGGAGACCAAAGCCGCGCTGGATAAATACGGCATCAAGCCGGACATGATCATCGGCTGCGCCGGCGGCGGCTCCAACCTGGGCGGCCTCATCGCACCCTTCATGGGCGCAAAGCTCCGGGGCGAAGCGGATTACCGCATCATCGCCGTGGAACCCGCGTCCTGCCCCAGCTTCACCCGGGGCGTGTACGCCTATGACTTCTGCGATACCGGCAAGGTTTGCCCCCTGGCAAAAATGTATACCCTGGGCAGCGGCTTTATCCCCGCCCCCAACCACGCCGGCGGCCTGCGGTATCACGGCATGAGCTCCATCCTGTCTCAGCTCTACGCGGACGGCTATATGGAAGCCACTTCCGTCGTCCAGACCGACGTGTTCCAGGCAGCGGAAGAATTCGCCCGGGTGGAGGGCATCCTCCCCGCTCCGGAGAGCGCCCATGCTATCAAGGTAGCTATGGATGAGGCAAAGAAGTGCAAGGAGACCGGCGAGGAAAAGACCATCGTATTCGGTCTTACCGGCACCGGCTATTTCGATCTGGTAGCCTATCAGAAATACAATGACGGCCAGATGAGCGACTACATCCCCACGGATGAAGAGCTCCAGGCCAGCTTCGCCACTCTGCCGAAGATGTAAGCATTGCTTTATTCGAACGCGGTACGGGCAAGGCTCGTACCGCGTTTTTTCTATGGTACGTTATGATGGATTATCTGGAAAAATACTATAACTCCTTTAATGAGGATGGACGACTGCTCTCCAGACATGGACAGGTGGAGTACCTGACCACTATGCGGTATATATCGGAATGCCTTTCCGATTTTTCACGGCCGCTCATACTGGAGGTTGGGGCCGGTACCGGTCGATACAGCGTGACTCTGGCAAAACAGGGTTATCGCGTGACCGCTGTGGAACTGATCTACGGTAATCTGGAACGTCTGAAAGAGAAGCTCGATGGTTCTGAGTCTCTCACTGCCTTGCAGGGCAACGCCCTGGATCTGTCCGCATTTCCGGATGCGTCATTTGATTTGACCATGCTGCTGGGACCCATGTACCATCTGTATACCCGGGAGGATAAGCTTCATGCCCTCGCTGAGGCTGTTCGGGTAACAAAACCGGGAGGGTATATTCTGACCGCGTACTGCATGAATGAAGCGACAGTCATCCAGTACGTATTCGGCGCGAACCATCTGCAGGAGGTAAAAGATCTGGATATGCTCACACCGGACTGGCACTGCAAGAGTGAGCCGAAGGAAATCTTTGAACTGATCCGAACGGAAGAGATCGCTGCGCTGGATGCGGAATTTCCTGTTGAACGGATCAAGCTGGTCGCCACGGACGGAGCGACCCGGTATATGCGGGAATTGATCGACGCCATGGACGATGATACCTTTTCCAAATGGATTGAGTATCATTTCGCCATCTGTGAGAGACAGGATCTGATCGGGGCTTCCCACCATACCCTGGATATCCTCCGCAAACGATGAAAAAGCGCCGGAAGCGTTCATCACGCTTCCGGCGCAATTCAATGCAGGGAGCTTACTCCTTATCCTTCTCGCAGCAGCACTTCTCTTCGCCGCCGTTGTCCCCGGCGCAGCAGCACTCGTCGTCCTCGCCGTCGTCCTCGTCGAACTCAAACTCCAGCTTCTCGCCGCATTTGGGGCACTTGAAGGAATCGTAGTTCAGGATCTCCTCATCCAGGGAGATCTCCGCGCCGCACTTGGGGCAGGTGACTTCGTAGAAAACGGGTTCTTCGTCCTCGTCCTCATCGCAGTCACAGCAGCAGCACTCGTCCTCATCCTCGTCTTCGTCGTCCACTTCCTCCAGGAAGTCTTCCACGTCAGCCAAATCATCGGAGATCTGATCGATCTCCTCCGCCAGATCCAGGGCGTTCTCATTCAGGTCGGCGATCTCCTGGGCCACATCGCCCAACAGATCCACGATGGCCTTCAGAAGCTTGCCTTCGTTCTTGCCCTCATCCAGCTTCATGCCTTCGCAAAGCCCCTTGAGATAAGCGGCTTTTTCGGTGATGTTCATTTCCATTGTCTATTCCTTTCTGCCGGAATCGGATCCGGCTTTGCCTATCCTCAGCCCTTGGCGCGCTCCAGATACTCGCCGGTACGGGTATCGATCTTGATGCGGTCCCCGGGGTTGATGAACAGAGGCACCTTGACTTCGGCTCCGGTCTCCACGATGGCGGGCTTGGTCACGTTGGTGGCGGTGTCGCCCTTGAAGCCGGGATCGGTCTCGGTGACCTCGAGCTCCACGAAGTTGGGAGGTTCGATGCCGAAGATACTGCCCTTATAGGACATGATCTTGCAGACCATATTTTCCTTGACGAACTTAAAGCCGTCGGGCAGCATGCCTTCATCAATAGGCACCATATCATAAGTCTCGGGATCCATGAAGTAGTACAGGTTGCCGTCGTTATAGCTGTACTCCATGTCCTTTCGGTCAACATAGGCGTTCTCAAAGCGCGCAGTGGGGTTGAAGGAGGTCTCAACGACCGCGCCGGTGATGACATTCTTCATCTTCGTGCGGACAAAGGCTGCCCCCTTGCCGGGCTTTACATGCTGGAACTCCACCACCTGCATAACTTGTCCGTCCATTTCAAAGGTCACGCCGTTTCTGAATTCACCAGCAGAGATCATAAATCAAGAGTCTCCTCTCCATGTATTAGATTCAAATCTGAGTTATTTTATACCGGAATACGCAAATTTGCAAGATAAAATCCCGGCTGTGCGCATATTATTTTACAGGATCAGTAATTCCTTGGGGGCCAGCGTGATATCCTCGCAGCCATTTTCCTTCAGGATGATCACATCCTCGATCCGCACGCCGAAACGGCCTTCCAGATAGATCCCCGGCTCTGCGGAGATCACGGCGTTTACCGGCATGGGGTCTTTGCCTGAGGGGCCGGCGGTGGGGGCCTCGTGTACATCCAAGCCCACACCGTGACCGAAGCCGTGGCCGAAGCAGTCCCCGTATCCCGCGTCCTGGATGACCTTCCGGGCGATCCCGTCCACCTCCACGCCGGTCATCCCGGCCTTTGCGCCGCTGATCGCCGTTTTCTGCGCCAGCAGAACCGTCTCATACACCTTCCGCATCTCCTCCGTGGCGCTGCCCACGGCGACGGTACGGGTCATATCGGAGCAGTAACCGCCCAGACGGCAGCCGAAATCCATGGTGAGGAAATCCCCATTGCGGATCTCCACGTCCCCGGGAACGCCATGCGGCATGCTGCTCTTGACCCCGGTGACCACGATGGGTTCAAAGGAGACGCCGTCCGCCCCCTCCCGCAGCATGCGGTAGATCAGTTCTGCTGCGACCTGGCGCTCGGTCATGCCGGGCCTGATCAGGTCCAGGACCTGGACAAGGGCTTTCTCCGCAATGCGCTGGGCACGGATGAGATAGTCCAGTTCCTCCTGATCCTTGACGGTACGCAGATCGGTGAAGAGCTGCTGAGCGGGTTTCAGTTCCCCATGGAGCTTCTCCTCCCAGCTGCGGTATTCTCCCAGACTCATGGCGCCCTCCTCGATCCCCAGGGTCCTGATCCCCAGGCGGTCGATCTCCGCGTTCAGCTTGGCGTCATAAGCCCGCTGCATATCCACCATGTCCACTTTTGCGCCTTGGATGCTCTTTTTTGCGGCCTCAATATACCGGGAATCAATAAAGAAAAAGGTTTCCTTCCGGGTGACAAGGGCCATACCGGCAGAGGAAGGAAAGTCTGTGGCGTACTTCCGGTTGGAAGGGCTGGTGACCAACATGGCGTCCAGACCGTATTCTTCCAGTTTCCCCTGAATCGCTGCAAAATGGTTCATTCTTCATACTTCCTTTATTCTGGATTTTCTATTTCCAATATAGCACCCGTCGGGGTGTTTGTCCATATGGATGACCGTTCATCATACGATACCCGGAGGTGTATATGTCTTTTACCTTCATCCCTGCCTGCGGCGAGGATCAGCTCGGCCTCTTTGCCTCCCCCGGAAGGCCGTCTGCCACGCTGGCTTACAGCCTGGACCGGCCGTTCCCAACGCCTCGGACCTCCCTGCGGGGCGGATATATGATCCTGGGCGGAAAAATCCGTTCAGCTCGCGCTGCAGAGACCGCCAACGAATGCCGCCGTCGGGGCATCGGCACAGTGGTGTGCGGTTTTTCCCCCTGTCCCGGGATTGAGCTGCTGCGCTTCTGCGATGTCCTGCGGCGCCGTGGCATCCGGTGCGTGGTCACAGCGCGGCTCTGGCAGGAAGCCTGCGGTGCGGCCATGCTCCTTTCCACCGCCATATCCGGTGGTACGCTTCGCCAGCGGATGGAGGAAGCCGTGTCCCGCTGCGGAGAGGTATACCTCGACCTGGAAAGGACCCGGCGGATCTTTTCCCTGCCTTGCCCTGACGGCGCGGGCAGGCTGATCTGTCCCGAGGAACTGGAGCGGCTCTCCAGGGAGGCGGAGAGTGGCTTCTTCTCCCCGGATCTTCAATGCAAGGTGTGGGTGGTGCGCAGAGATACTGACGTTCGCTTCGTCCTGTATGATGATCCGGATACCTTGCGGCGAAAGACCGATCTGGCCATGGAACTGGGGATCCAACGGGGATTCCTTCTCATGACCGGCGAATGGAGCTCCGAAGACCTGGAACAGATCCGCCAGGCAGACAAAAACCCGGCTATCCAAAGATAACCGGGTTTTGTGCACTTAATAATATCTCTTATTTTTATTCTTGCGCGCGGCCTCGGATTTCTTGCGGCGCTTGACGC
>CAMZJG010000102.1 GCA_947307505.1 uncultured Clostridia bacterium
GAAGGCGAACATGCAGAAGCCCACCAGCTTTTCGTCGGCGTAGATGCCGAAAGGCCGGGCCACGCCGGGGTACTTGGCGTTGGTCTCATCCGCCTGCCGCAGAGAGACTTCGTTGGTCGCGACGAAGGGCTGATCCTCCCGCACGGAGAGCGCCAGAACGGCGTCCCGATTGCTCTCATCCACCGGTTTCAGTTTGATTATCATGAGTTGTTTTCCTCCTTGGTCGTTTGGTTTGGCATGAAGTCTTCCTGAGCCGCGCCGTCTGCTGAAACGGGCGCAAAAAATCCGCAGCGAAGCAGCTCCCGTCTGTGGCTGCATCCTGCGGTCCCCACGATCCGAAAGTTACTCAGGAACGGCGCGGCAAACCAGAGGGGATGCCCCCTCCTTATGCTTCGCGCCGGTATTCGGTTATCAGTCGTTTGCCTCGCTGCTGTTCATCGGCTTGCGCTCCTGTCTATCGTTTTGTATCGTGATTATACAGGGTGATTCCGGAAAAATCAATGGTTTTCCCGCTGCGGACAGGAAAACCGTCGTCCTCCCAAAGGGAAGCGGGTCCGACTTGAAGTGTGTCGGCTGTGCCGACACGCACAAACCCCCGCTGCCGAAACAGCGGGGGTTTGCTGGCACGCCTGACGCGACTCGAACGCACGACCTTCTGCTCCGGAGGCAGACGCTCTATCCAACTGAGCTACAGGCGCATTTGTACTCCGGGGCGCCCCCCGAAGCCGCTCCGCAATTATAGTATCGCCGGGCGGACTTGTCAAGCCCCCGTAAAGCTTTTTCTGCGGCAGTTCGGGGAAGAAAGGGCGGAAAGTTTCAGAACAGACAAAATAACGGGGAAAGATCGACGAAAATGCCTTGAATAATTCCATATGAGGTCGTACAATGTACAGGATAGAATTCTCCCAGAGAGAAAGACCGGAGGAGTTCACCCTTGATCAACATCGTCCTGGTAGAGCCGGAGATCCCCCAGAACACCGGTAATATCGCCCGCACCTGCGCCGTCACCGGGGCCAGACTGCACCTGGTCCGCCCTTTGGGCTTCGATATCTCGGACAAGGCGGTGAAGCGGGCCGGGCTGGACTATTGGTATCTCCTGGACCTGCGGGTGTACGACTCCATCCAGGCCTTTCTGGAAGAGCATGGGGACAAGCCTCTGTGGCTCGCCACCACCAAGGGATCCAGGCGGTATACGGACGCCCGCTTCGAGGAGGAGTGCTGGCTCCTTTTCGGGAAGGAAACGGCAGGTCTTCCGGAATGGCTCCGGGAGCGGTATCCGGACCGGTGTCTGCGCATCCCCATGGTGGACGAAGCCCGGAGCATGAACCTGGGCAACAGCGTTGCGATCCTGTGCTACGAAGCCCTGCGCCAGCGGGATTTCGCCGGTCTCCGGGGCTGAGCGCACCAAGATAAAATCGAGAGGAGTTTCTGCCATGCAGTACGCCAAGCGTTCCGTAAGGGATACGGATCTGGAGGGGAAAAGAGTCCTCCTGCGCTGCGATTTCAACGTGCCCATGAAGGAGGGGCTGATCCAGGATGACACCCGCATCCGGGCCGCCCTCCCCACCATCGGCTATATCCTGGATCGGGGAGCCTCCCTGATCCTCTGCTCCCACCTGGGCCGTCCCAAGGGCCAGGTGAAGCCGGAGCTGACCCTCGCTCCCGTGGCGGAGCGGCTCTCCGCCCTGCTGAAGCAGCCGGTCCCCCTGGCTCCGGACTGCGTCGGACCTCAGGTGCAGGCTATGGCGGAAGCCCTGAAGCCCGGGGAGTGCCTGCTGCTGGAGAACCTCCGTTTCCATCCGGAGGAGGAGAAGAACGATCCCGTCTTTGCCAAAGCCCTGGCGGATCTGGCGGACGTTTTCGTCTCCGACGCCTTCGGCACCGTCCACCGGGCCCATGCCTCCACCGCCGGAGTGGCAGCGTATCTGCCTTCCTGCTGCGGCTTCCTCATCGAGGCGGAGCTGAAAGCCCTGGGCGAGGCCATCGACCGGCCCAAGCGGCCCCTGGTGGCCGTGCTGGGCGGCGGCAAGGTGGCGGACAAGCTGGGGGTCATCGACCATCTGCTGGATAAGGCGGATACCCTCCTCATCGGCGGCGGC
Organism: uncultured Clostridia bacterium; assembly: GCA_947307505.1. The sequence continues at coordinate 2,100 of CAMZJG010000102.1, forward strand.
ATGGCCTACACCTTCCACAAGGCCCTGGGGGGCGAGATCGGCAAGTGTATGCTGGACAAGGAGAAGCTCCCCTATGTGAAGGAGATGATCGCAAAGGCGGAGGCCAAGGGCGTCAAGCTCCTGCTGAACGTGGATACCATGGCGGTGAAGGAGATCGCCCCCAACGCGGAGTATATCACCTGTCCCGCCAACGCCGTGCCGGAGGATCGGGAGAGTGCGGATATCGGAGAAAAGACCCGGGAACTCTTTGCCGCCGAGATCGAGAAGGCGGGCACCGTCGTCTGGAACGGACCCATGGGCGTGTTTGAGACGGAGGGTTTTGCCGGCGGTACGGAGGCCATTGCCAAGGCCATGGCGAAGTGCCCCGGGGTCACCATCGTGGGCGGGGGCGACAGCGTCGCCGCCGTGCAGCGTCTGGGCCTGGCGGACAAGATGACCCATATCTCCACCGGCGGCGGCGCCTCTCTGGAATTCCTGGAGGGGAAGGAACTGCCGGGCATCGCCTGCCTGCCGGATAAGGAGGAGGCATGAACACCCGGTATCGCCGCGCCGTCCTGGCGGGCAACTGGAAGATGAACCTGCTGAGCGGAGACGTAAAGCCCTATGCCCAGCGCCTGCGGGAGCTGGCGGAGCGCCGGGCCCGGCGGGAGGTGCTGGTGTGCGTGCCCTTCACGCTGATCCCCGCGGCGGTGCGGGCCTTCCGGGGTTCCCATATCGCCGTGGGCGCCCAGGATGTGAGCGAGGAGCCCAAAGGCGCCAGGACCGGGGAGGTCTCCGCTGCCCAGCTGCGGGACGCAGGGGTAAAATATGTCATCGTGGGCCACAGTGAGCGGCGGCAGTACCACGGGGAGACGGATTCCATCGTGAACCGGAAGCTGGCTGCGGTCCATAAGGAAGGCATGACCCCCATCCTCTGCGTAGGGGAGACCCTGGAGCAGCGGGAACTGGGGATCCAGGGAGAACTGGTAGCCATGCAGGTGAAGGCCGCCCTGAGCGGCCTGCCGGAGGAACTCCTCCGGCGCACCATCATCGCCTATGAGCCCATCTGGGCCATCGGCACCGGCCGAACGGCCTCCCCGGAGCAGGCGCAGGAGATGTGCGCCCTGATCCGGTCGGTCCTGCGGCAGCTGTACGGAGCCCGGGCGGCTCGGGCGGTGCCCGTGCTCTACGGCGGCTCCATGAATGCGGACAACGCGGAAGCGCTGCTGCGGCAGCCGGATGTGGACGGGGGTCTGGTGGGGGGAGCTTCCCTGGACCCGGAGAAGTTTTCCAGGATCATTGCGGCGGCGGACCGGCTGGAAACGCCGGGAACCGTTTAACAGAAGAATAAGGAGGATATCAGCACATGAGCGCTTTTCTGGAGATCACCGAGATCGTCGGTCGGGAGATATTGGACAGCCGGGGCAACCCCACCGTGGAAGCGGAGGTCATCCTGGCGGACGGGACCGTCGGCCGGGCGGCCGTGCCCTCCGGGGCGTCCACCGGCGTTTACGAGGCCTGCGAGCTGAGGGACGGGGATAAGTCCCGGTACCTGGGCAAGGGCGTCCTGAACGCGGTGGAGGCGGTGAATACCGAGATCGCGGATCTGCTCACGGGGGTGAACGCTCTGGAGCAGCCCCTGGTGGACCATCTGCTGCGGGAGCTGGACGGCACTCCGAATAAATCCCGCCTGGGCGCCAACGCCCTGCTGAGCGTTTCCCTGGCCTGCGCCCGGGCGGCCAGCGAGGCCCTGGGCCTGCCCCTGTACCAGTATATCGGCGGGGTGAACGCCAAGACTCTGCCGGTCCCCATGATGAACGTGCTGAACGGCGGCGTCCACGCCCCCAATTCCGCCGTGGATATCCAGGAGTTCATGATCATGCCCGTGGGCGCCCCCACCTGGCGGGAAGCCCTGCGGATGTGCAGCGAGGTCTTCCACGTCCTCTCCAAGGTACTGGGCACCTCCAGCGTGGGGGACGAGGGGGGCTACGCGCCTCCGGATCTGAAGAGCGACGAGGCCGCCCTGGCGGCTCTGGTGGAGGCCATCAGCCGGGCGGGCTACACCCCCGGAGAGGATTTCCTGCTGGCCATGGACGGCGCGGTGTCCGACTGGTTCAGCAAGGAGGACGGCCTGTACCATCTGCCCAAGCGGGGAATCGCCATGAGCCGGGAGGAAATGGTGGATATGTACGTCTCCTTCGCGGAGAAATATCCCATCATCTCCATTGAGGACGGCATGGCGGAGGACGACTGGGAGGGCTGGAAGCTCCTGACGGACGCCCTGGGCAAGAAGATCCAGCTGGTGGGGGACGATCTGTTCGTCACCAACGTGGAGCGGGTGAAGATGGGCATCGAAAAGGGCGTGTGCAACAGTGTCCTCATCAAGGTGAACCAGATCGGCACCCTGACCGAGACCCTGGATACCATGCAGCTGGCCAACCGGGCGGGCTACACCACCGTGGTGAGCCACCGCAGCGGCGAGACGGAGGATACCACCATCGCGGACCTGGTGGTGGGCCTGAACGCCGGACAGATCAAGACCGGCGCCCCCAGCCGCACGGACCGGGTGGCGAAGTACAACCAGCTCCTGCGCATCGAGGAAGGGCTGTACGACATGGCTGTGTATCCGGGCCGCAAAGCGTTCTTCAACCTTCCGGATCTGGCCCGGTAAGGCGTATAATTCTGCCGGAAACGGCAATACTCCCCCATAGAGGAACTCCGCGGAGGCTCTCTCCGCGGAGTTTTTTTCCCGGCGGCAAGGCCGGGTACATTTGGGGGTGAATGAATTTGCGTAAAAACAGGCAGGATGGGGCGGAGCCCCTGTGGAAGCGT
>CAMZJG010000103.1 GCA_947307505.1 uncultured Clostridia bacterium
TGAAGCAGGCGGGGAACATGATGAAGCCCGCGATGACCGCCACCAGGGTATCCAGGACGATGACGTTCACGCTCTCCCCCAGGAGGGAGCGCTCCCGGCCGATGTAGCTGCCGAAGATGGCCATGGAGCCGATGCCGATGCTCAGGGTGAAGAAGGCCTGGTTCATGGCACCCACGATGACGCTGCCGGTGATCTTGGTGAAATCCGGCACCAGGTAGAAATGCAGACCCTCTTTCGCGCCGGACATGGTGGCGCTGTGCACCGCCAGGACCAGCATGAGGATGAAGAGCGCGACCATCAGGTATTTGGTGACCCGCTCCAGGCCTCCCTGGATATTGAAGCAGAGGATGCCGAAGCCCAGGATCACGGCCACCACCAGGTAGCCCATGTTGATCCCGGGGTTGGTGATCATCTTCACGAAGCCCAGGTCAGCGGAATTGCCGATGAGGAACTGCACGAAGTAGTAGATCATCCAGCCGGTGACCACGGTGTAGAAAGCCATGAGGGCCACGTTGCCCAGCAGACAGAGCCAGCCGTGGATCTGCCATTTCTGACCCGGCTTCTCCAGCTTCTGATACATGCCCAGAGGGCTGGCCTGGCTGGCCCGGCCCATGGCGAACTCCATGGTCATGCAGGGCAGACCCAGGAGCAGCAGGCAAAGAATGTACACCAGCACGAAGCCGCCGCCGCCGAACTGACCGGTCATCCAGGGGAATTTCCATACGTTGCCGCAGCCGATGGCGCAGCCCGCGCTGAGCAGGATGAACCCTAAGCGGCTGCCCAGCCTTTCCCGTTCTTTCATTACAACAACTTCCTTTCTTCCCATTTGGAATGTCCTCTTATCATACAATGATTCGACAGAAGAGTAAAGAGTTTTTGAATAAGATATTCTGAGACGGGAAGGCGCAGAATGAACCAGGCCGCGGGACTGAGCCCGCGGCCTGGATTTGCCGGGATAAAAGGAGAGAGGAGAAGGAAAAAAGAAAGACTACAAGAAAATCATACGCAATCAGCAGGTCACTTTAACCTGATTTGTAGAATCAGATTAACATGTTATGGCCACAATGTCAAGCGGAAGAAGCGGAGAATTTCTTTGCTTTCCGGGGCAGAAGGTGATATACTGTACGCAAATAACCGATCCCCGGCGTCAGCCGGGAGGAAAGAAGGCGCGTTCGATTGGCGTACAGCGAGGAACTGATCGCGGGCAAACTGAGACGATGGGAAAAGTATATCCTCCGTTTCCGCCTGCCGGAGTGGGAGGAGATCCCCAATATCGGGCTGTATATGGACCAGGTGGTGATGCTGCTCATGGGCTATCTGGACTATATGCCCCCGGAGCTGAAGGAGGAGCAGGTGGTCACCGCCGCCGCCATCAACAACTATGTGCGCAAGGGGATCATGCCCAGTCCGGAGAAAAAGAAGTACTACCGGGAGCACATCGCCTACCTGGTGATGATCTGCACCCTGAAGCAGAGCCTGAGCATCGCCATGCTCCAGAAGCTCCTCCCCACCGGCCGGGGGGAGGAGGAGGTCCGGCCCGTCTACGAGGCCTATGTCCGGCGGCACAGGGAAAGCGCCCGCTTCTTCGTGCGGCAGGTCCGCTCCGCCTCAGCGAACATCCTGAAGCATCCGGACGCGGGGGAGGACGCCGTGGAGAATACGGAGGATCTGATCGCCTCCACCGCCATTGTGGGGGGCTTCGCCCGTCTCCTGGCGGAGAAGCTCCTGCTCCTGGACGGCTGCACCCTGGAGAACGGCGGCAGCATCGAAGTGGAATAATGCTTCGCATTTCGACCCGTTTTCCCGGCGCGCTGCGGCGCGCCGGGAATTTTCCTTCATTTTCCTGTTGACAAACGTAGACAGACATGTTACAGTGAGTCTACAAACGTAGACAAACGGAGGGATCGCCATGGAAAAGGAGAACATCGCCCTGACCTCAGCGGAGTGGAGCGTGATGGAATGTTTGTGGACCCACGCCCCCCGCACCGGCCGGGAGCTGACGGAGGAGCTGGGAGAGACCTGCGGCTGGAGCCGGTCCACCACCCTCACCCTCCTGAGCCGTCTGGAGGCCAAGGGGGCCGTGGGTACGGAGAGCGATGGAAGGGTGAAGACCTTCGTCCCCCGGGTGAGCCGGGAGGACGCCGCCCTGCGGGAGACGGAGGATCTGCTGACCCGGGCCTACCGGGGCAGCCTGAGCCTGATGGTCAGCGCCCTGACGAAGAAGCAGGCTCTCTCCCGGGAGGAGCTGGATGAGCTGTACGCCATCCTGAAGAAGGCAGAGGAGGACGGTCATGCTTGAATGGATCCTTTCATCCGCGGCGCTGTGCGCCCTGGTCATCGGCCTCCGGTATCTGCTCCGGGGGAAGATCGGCCTGAGGCTGCAGTATGCCCTCTGGGGCCTGGTGCTCCTGCGGCTGCTCCTGCCGGTGAGCTTCGGCGGCAGCCGTCTCAGCCTCATGAACGCCCTGCCGGGGGAGAAGGAGCTGCTGCCTGCCGCGCCGGCCGTCTATGCGATGCCCGATGCCGGGTCGGCGGATCCCCTTCCGGCGTCAGCTCCGGTCCCTGCCAGTCCCGGGACCCTGGCCTCAACGCCCCGGACGGAGGCGCAGCCTGCGCCCGCCGCACCCGGAACGGAGACCGCAGCGGAGCCCGGGAAAGCTCCTTTGGATACGGGGCGGCTCCTGAAGCTCCTGTGGATGGCGGGGTCGGCGGCCTGTCTCCTGTGGTTTGCCGGAGTGAACCTCCGCTTCGCCCTGCGGCTCCGGCGCAGCCGGAAGCCTTTCTCCGGGGCGGAGGACTTTCCTCTTCCCGTATATGTGACGGCGGCGGCGGAGACCCCCTGCCTTTTCGGCCTTTTCCGTCCGGCGGTGTACCTGCCCCCCGAGGCGGCGGAGGACCCGTCCCTGGATCATATCCTGGCCCATGAGTACACCCATTTCCGCCATGGGGACCAGACCTGGTCCCTGCTCCGGAGTCTGGCCGTTGCCCTGCACTGGTTCGATCCCCTGGCGTGGTGGGCTGCCTTCCTCTCCCGCCGGGACGGAGAGCTGGCCTGCGACGAGGGGACCCTCCGGCGCCTGGGGGAGGAGGAGCGGACGGCTTACGGCATGACCCTTCTGCGTATGACCTGCTCCAGCCGTCCCGCCCTGTTCCGGGCCGCCACCACCATGACCGGCAGCAGGGCGGGCCTGAAGGAGCGGATCCGGCTCATTGCCCAAAAACCCCGGACCGCGGCGTTCACCCTGGCTGCGGTGATCCTCATCGCCGCCCTGGCCCTGGGCTGCACCTTCACCGGAGCCAAGGGCATCGAGTATACCGACGAATGGTTCGGGGAGACGGCCTGGCCCTACGCGGATGAATACGCGAAGGCGAACGCCCTCTCTCTGACCAAGGAGAATTATCAGGTCCTGCGCCTGAAAACGCAGGAAGCGGAGGTCTATTTCCCGGTGGAAAACGCGAAGGAGGTCCTGGCCGTGACCTTTTCCCGGAAGGAGGACGGGACCTGGGCGGCATTGGAGCAGAATCCGGTGCGGGATATCCCCCGGGAACGGGGCTTTTCCATCGAAGTCGACGTGCCGGACTGGCCCAGTCAAAAGGGGAATCCCGCCTTGAGCTATGTGATCCAGCTCGCCAGCGACTGGAACGACGGCTATCTTCCCGGAAGCAGCGACCCTGTGGACAAGGTGAATCGGATCGTCAGGGTCCGGCTCACCGGACTCACCCCCATGGGCACGGGACGAACGGGCCTCACGTCCGGGGATGAGCTGTACCGCCTGGAATACCGTCTCCTGCCGGAGGATCAGGAGCACCTCGATCTCCCGGAAGGGATGCGGACGGAGATCGTGGACGGGGAAACCTGGATCACGGAATGGAGCGCAGACGGCCAGCCCTATCTCCTCCTCCGCTGGATGGACCCGGACGGGAATCCGGAGCTGGAGCCGGAACGGGAGCCGATCTGGGTCCTGGCGGGAGAAACCAACACCCGGGAATTGGAGGAGGTTTACGGCGCCCCGGAGATGCTGGAAAAATATCCCGGCAGCGATATGTATGCTGCGGCGTCCGCGGAGCTGCTGGCGGCGTACCTGGCCGGGGACAACGCTCCGCAGGTCTGGCTGAACCTGAAGGACTTCACCCTGAGGCCCGGGGATACCTACCGGTTGATCGCAAGTTATCAGCCCAGCCTGCGGGGCGCGGCGATCTCCTGGTTCTCCACGGACCCGAACGTGGCGACGGTGGATAAAGACGGCTGGGTCACCGCGGTAAACCAGGGGACGGCGACGATCGACGTCTATGTGGGTTCCGCCAAGGCCCAGTGCATCGTCCGGGTACACGGCGAAGCCGTGGAACCCGTGCAGAGCAGGTCCGATGTGCTCGCCCAGGGACAGCTGCGGTGGGTGGAGGAGAGCGAAACCGCGGTTTGGATGCCGATGGAAACCTTGTTCATGATAGCAGGGAACAGCTATCCCCAGATCGTGGAGGTTTCCTCCGCTCTGCAGGGCGAGCCGATCTCCTGGATCTCTGAGGATCCGAATGTGGCGGAGGTCAATGAGAAGGGCGTGATCACTGCCTTAAACCCGGGGACGACGAAGGTCACGATCACCGTGGGAGAGTATTCTGCAGAGTGTACGGTCCAGGTCACGAAATACCCACCCGATCCGGAAGCCGGGGAGGAAGACGGGATCGCTCTGAATTGGTCCGTCATCTCCCTGTGTACCGGGGCGCAGTACCGGCTGACCCTCGACCTTGCCCCGGAGCTGGCCGGCGCAGAAGCCGTCTGGTCCTCCGGGGATCCGGAGATCGCTTCCGTGAACCAGGAGGGGCTGGTCACCGCCGTCGGCTGGGGCACCACGCGGGT
>CAMZJG010000104.1 GCA_947307505.1 uncultured Clostridia bacterium
CCCCATCGGTTATACGCCGAGGAAGGCGCCGACCCGGTCCACCACGTCTCCCGCGGTGCGGATGAGCTTCGCGGCGGCGTGACTCTTTTTCCTGGGCTTCATGAGCATGCCCATGCCCAGGCCCACCGCCAGGCCTGCGCCCATTCCTTTCCAGAATCCGGAACCCATACGCAGATCCCTCCTTTTCCGCATTTAGGATGCCCCGGGAGCGGACGGCCAAACTGGAAACGGCAGGGAGCGGTTCCCGGACATTTATCTTGCGTTTTCCCGGAAGATTGGATACAATAAAAAAGATAGATCGGTCATACCGGGACGGCGGCGCCGTCCCACGGAACACAGACGGGAGGCATGGAAACATGAAACGCTTTCTGAAATATCTTGCGGCGGTGATGGTCCTCGCCGCTTTGGCGTATGTGGTATACCATTACCGGCAGGAACTCACCAATCTGGCTCTGCAGGTGAAGGACAAATGTCTGGCCATGAAGACGAAGCTCTGCGCCTTCCGGGAAGAGCAGAACGACTTCGCGGATCTGTAAACGACCATGAACCTTGCCGTAAGAACCCGATACCTCCGGCTGCTGATCCCCGCCATGCTGGTGCTGCTGGCCCTGGCCGCCCTGTTCTGGGCGATCGGCGGATCCGGCTGCGTCTACCGCTTCCGTCAGCCCCGGGAGGCGGATACCCTGCATCTGGCGGATCTGGAAGGGAGCTACGTCACCGTTTCGGCGGAGACCCTGGGCGCCCAGACCTACGCCTTCATGGGGTATACGACCGAAGAGGAAGAGACCATCATCGAAGAGCGGTACTGCTACCTGATCGTGGACGGGAAATATCTCACCGTCCGGGTCACCAAGGCGGACGTGGCGGAGCTGCAGAAGTATGACGACGGGGAGCAGATGATCGCAGACGGCGCCATCGGCAGCATGCTGGAGCTGAAGTTCGCGAAGCTGGAGGGCACCGTGGTGCCCGGAGAGAATACCGAGACCCGGGATATACTCATCAAGTGGATCACAGAACAGAACATCTCCACCGACCGGGAGGGAGTCACCACGGACAAGGCCACCGGCGCCGATGTGAGCCAGTATGCCAAGACCGGAGACTACACCGCCTACCTGAACGATGTGATCCTGCCCTACCATATGACCATGGGCTACTGGGGAGACCGCACCCGGGCGGGAGCGGAGATCCTGGCGATCCTGGCCGTCCTGTGCGTGGTCCTGGCTCTGCTGATCCTGATCTCCATTTTCCTGGGGATCTGGGAAAAGCCCTACCGGCGCGCTCTGCAGAAATGGGGCCGGAAATCGATGGGGCAGGACTTCGCCAGGGGCGTGCGCTTCGGCAAGAAGAAAAACCTGGTCCTGGGAGACAAGTACATCTGGTGGCTGCGCACCTTCTCCTCCCGGGTCATGCCCGTGGAAGAGGTGCTCTGGGTCTATCCCCGGAGCCGCAGACTGGAGGGAGGCAAAAAGGACTGGTCTCTGGGCCTCCGCTCCGAGACCCAGCAATGGAGCGTGCGCCAGGGCGAACTGGGCACCGTGCAGCGGGCAATGGAGGCGATCCGGGACAAGGGCTATCCCCTGGCCATGGGCTTCGACAAGGACAAGCAGAAGCTGTTTGAAAAGGACCTGGTCCAGTTCAAGGCCAAGGTCCGGAACGGAACGATCTGAGAAAACGCCTCAATGCGAGACAAACCCTAGATTCTATGGACGCCCCGGCTCAGCCGGGGCGCTGTTCTGTGTTCGGGGTTTTTTGCGGTTAGACCGATTTTGACTCTTGCAATCAATACAGGGATTTTGTATTATTATTCGTACGCATCATTTCAGCATAACAGCATATCACCATATATTAAGAGGAGGTCCCATGAAGAAAGTACAGTTTACCGAAACAGCGCTCCGGGACGCCAGCCAGTCCCTGGTAGCCACACGCCTGGCTTTTGACCAGTTCCAGCCCATTCTGGAGACGATCAATCAGGCGGGGTTCTACTCTGCGGAGGTCTGGGGCGGAGCGACTTTTGACGTATGCCTCCGATTCCTCGGGGAGGATCCCTGGGAGCGCCTGCGGAAGATCCGGGCGGCTATGCCCGATACCAAGCTGCAGATGCTTCTGCGGGGGCAGAATATCCTGGGCTACAAGCATTACAGCGACGATATTGTCCGGCGCTTCGTCCGCGCCAGCGTCCGTAACGGTATCGATATCATCCGGATCTTCGACGCCCTCAACGACGTGGAAAACCTGAAGGTCGCCATAGAGGAGACGGTGAAATCCGGGGCCATGGCCTCCGGCACCATCTCCTACACCACCTCCCCCGTCCACACCCTGGACAAGTACGTGGAGATGGTCAAGGAGCTGAAGGCCATGGGCGTCGCCTCCATCTGCATCAAGGACATGGCCGGCATCCTGTCTCCCAAAAACGCCTATGATCTGGTCTCCGCCATCAAGGACGCGGTGGATCTCCCCGTGGTGGTCCATACCCACTGCACCACCGGTCTGGCGTTCATGACCTATCTGAAGGCCGTGGAAGCCGGGGCCGACGTGATCGATACCGCCATTTCTCCCTTCTCGGGCGGCACCAGCCAGCCCGCCACGGAGACGCTGGACTTCGCTCTGCGGGAGCTGGGCTATGAGACCGGCCTCAACAACGACGCCCTGCTGAAGATGGCGGCGTTCTTCAAGCCCATCCGGGCGGATTTCCTGGCCAAGGGCACCCTGAACCCCATCTCCATGGCCACGGATACCCAGTGCCTGACCTACCAGATCCCCGGAGGCATGCTCTCCAACCTCCTGAGCCAGATGAAGAGTCTGAACGCCCTGGACCGGTACGACGAGGTCCTGGTGGAGACGCCCAAGGTCCGGGCGGACATGGGCTATCCTCCCCTGGTGACCCCCACCAGCCAGCTGGTAGGCACCCAGGCGGTGCAGAACGTGCTGGCCGGGGAGCGCTACAAAAACGTGGGCGCCGAGATGAAGGCATACTGCCGGGGCGAGTACGGCCGTACCCCCGCCCCCATCGATCCCCAGGTGCGGGAGAAGATCCTGGCCGGGGAGCAGCCCATCCAGGGCCGCTATGCCGACAGCCTGCCCACGGACGTATATGAAAAAGCCGCCGCCAAGCTGGGAGACACCGCCCGCTGCGAGGAGGACGTGCTCAGCTATATCTCCTTCCCCGAGGTGGCGGAGAAGTTCTTCGCCGAACGGAAAGCCCGGGAGGAGAAGGTGGTGCGCTACAGCGTCACCCCGGTCAAGGAGGGTTGAAGATGACAGGTTCCGCCAGCATTTCCATTCCCCAAGCCCTGGGCACGGCGATCCTGGGTTACGCGGTGGTGTTCCTGGGCCTGGTGATGCTGATGGCCGTGCTGCTGATCGTCGGCAAGATCATGCACCGGGAAAAAGCCGCCGCTTCCGCCCCTGCCCCGGCAGCCGTGCCGGAGAAGGCGGCCTCGGCCGAACCCGCGCCCAAGGCTCCCGGCGCCGCCGGCGAGCTGAAGCTGTACGACACCGATCCCAGGGACGCCGCCATGGTCATGGCCATCGTGGCCGACAGTCTGGGCAAGCCCCTTAACGAACTTCGCTTTATTTCCATCAGGGAGGTACGAGAGGATGAAGTATAAGGTTACGCTCAATAACCGCGTATTCGAGGTCGAGGTGGAGCAGGGCGAAGCCATGCTGCTGGACGAATATGAACTGACCGCCCCCGCGGCCCCCGCCGCTGCGGCTCCCGTCGCCGCTCCCGCAGCTCCTGCCGCAGCCCCTGCCGCTCCCGCGGCCCCCGCGGCCGGACTGGCTGCCGGCGAAGTCATCAAGAGCCCCATGCCCGGCAACGTGCTGAAGATCCTGGTCTCCCAGGGCCAGCAGGTGAAGGAAGGGGACGTGCTCCTCATCCTGGAAGCCATGAAGATGGAAAACGAAGTCGTCTCGACGAAAACCGGCACCGTGGCCCAGATCGTGGTCAGCCAGGGCGCGGTGGTGGAGACCGGAAGCCCTCTGGCGGTCATCGCGTAAGGAGGGGCCTGCATGAATATTCTGAGCGTGCTGCAGAAGCTGGGTCTGGAATCCGGCTTTGCGGCCTTCTTCATCACCGACGGCGGCTGGAAAAACCTGATCATGATCCTCATCGCCTTCGTGCTGCTCTACCTGGGCATCGTCAAGAAGTTCGAGCCGCTGCTGCTCTGCGGCATCGCCTTCGGGTGCCTGCTGAGCAACCTCAGCTACTTCATCGGCATGGGCTCCAACGCCCTGTACCATCCTGAACTGTGGGCGGATTTTCTGGACCCCGACGGCCCCTATTACCACAGCTACGGCTATATCATGGCCAACGCCGGATTGCTGGACTTCTTTTACATCGGCGTCAAAGCCGGGATCTACCCATCCCTGATCTTCATGGGCGTGGGCGCCATGACGGACTTCGGTCCCCTGCTGGCCCGGCCCAAGAGCCTGCTTCTGGGCGCGGCGGCCCAGCTGGGCGTGTTCGTGGCCTTCTTCGGCGCCGTGCTGCTGGGCTTCACCGGGCCCCAGGCCGCCTCCATCGGCATCATCGGCGGAGCGGACGGCCCCACCGCCATTTTCCTGACCACCAAGCTGGCTCCGGAGCTGCTGGGTCCCATCGCCATCGCGGCCTATTCTTATATGGCCCTGATCCCCCTGATCCAGCCGCCCCTGATGAAGGCGCTGACCAACGATAAGATGCGCGCCGTCAAGATGGTCCAGGCCCGGGAGGTCTCCAAGACGGAGAAGATCGTGTTCCCCGTGGTGGTGGCCACCTTCGTGATCCTGCTCCTGCCCTCCAC
>CAMZJG010000105.1 GCA_947307505.1 uncultured Clostridia bacterium
CCACGAAGTAGGTCAGGGCGAAGTCCACGGTGGTGGCGCAGATGGCGTTCTCGTCCGCCCCGTTCAGGGGGTAGATGCCCGGGGTGACCCGCATGGGCTTCTGGGGATCGGTGAACAGGTTCTGCCGCAGGCCGTACAGGGGCAGAGCCTTGGCATAGTCCATCTCGTCCATGGCGATGACGGAGCCGTACCGGGTGGTGAACAGGGAGGCCAGAGCGCCCTGCAGATGGCTGTTGCCGGGGGCGAGCTCGGCCACGTTCACGTAGGTGGGATAGCCGAAGGTCCGGTCGTTGTTCTTCAGGGCGGCCCGGCGGATCTTCACGGCGCCGGCGAAGGCGTCCTTGATGGAGGCGGCGCCCACGTCCAGGATCAGGTTCTTGTTGCCGAGGCCTTCCAGCTTGGCTACGGTGTCATAGAGGGCGTCCAGGGAGGCGGCGGAAACGCCCAGCACGATGCCGGCATCCGTCGCGACCTTGTTCATGGCCTCAAAATTCGTCTCGTTGGCGCCGTTCAGCACCAGGGGCAGCTCTTTGGCGGCAGCCACGGCCTTGGCGGCCAGGTCCGCGTCCTCCACGCCCAGGATCAGGGGACGGCCCAGAGCCTTCGCCTTCTCCACCAGAGCGAGATACTTGTCCGCAGGCTGCTCGTCGCAGTGGTCCACCGCGACCATTTCCACGTGCATCCGCTCGCCGATGCGCTCGTAATCCACCTGGGGGACCTTGTCGAGACGGGCCTCAGCGTCCTCCATCCCGTCGCACACAGCAACGGCGTAGAGGCAGCGGGAAACAAAGGTTTTGTCATGCCGGAACATGACGGTTTCGCCGCCCAGGGAATAATCCCCGACCTTGATGGTCTTCATGGGAGGCGCGGTCTGCTCGGAGAGCTTATCGATGGCGTCCTGGGACATGTAGGGGCATTTATCGATGCTCACGGAGCCCTGGGCGACCTTCATGGAGAAAGCCATGCATGTGGGGCTGCCGCATTCCTTGCAGTTCTTTTTCGGGGTGAGCTTGAAAATATCAAGACCTTTCAGTGCCATGGTCGATCCCTCCTTACATCAGCGCCGAGATCATCTCGGAGATGGTTTTCACGGACTCGGGGTGGCGCAGGATGACGGCGTCGCTTCCGCTGGCCAGGCAGGCGGCGGCGGTGATGATCTCCATCTGGATGCCGCGCTCCTCGCGGGCGCCCCACTCCGGCTCATCGGCCTCTTCCAGCAGGGCTTCCTTCACGGTCCAGGCTTCGCTGCCCACGGGGGTGATCACGGGCATCTGGAGCATGGCGTCGTTCTGGGTAAGGGCTGCGCTCTTGACCCGGTCCATGGTGGAGGCGACGTACTCGAAGCCGTAGCCGGCGGCGGCGGAGCCCAGGTTCATCACGGTGCTGGCGGCGGGCACGCCCAGCTGGCTCATGAGCACGTTCAGCTGCTTGGCCAGGTTGATATCCACGGCACTCTCGCCGCAAAGTTTCTGGCCGTAAGCCAGAACGGCGGAGGCGCCCAGGGTCTTGTAATCCTCTTCCCGGGCGGACATGAGCAGAACGTTCTTGCCCTGCATGGCTTCGGCCACCTTCACCAGGAGCTCGGTGTCCTTTTCCACGTTCTTACAGCCCATGACCACCAGGGGCTTGTCAATGGCCTCGTAAACGGCCTTTACGGTGGCGACGCAGTCCTCGGTGGAAGCGTTGTCCCCGTTGGGATCGGCGCTGTCCAGCTTCAGGCAGACAAATTCCGCACCGGGCATTGCGGCGGCCCGGGCAGCCTGCTCAGGGATGGTCTCGGCGCCGGCATAAAAAGCGGCGAGACCGGGGATGGCCTTCTCATAGCCCAGGTCGGACACCTCAACGCCCACCCGGGGCGCATTGGCCAAAGGCGCATCGAAGGCATAAAGGGGATAGACGTTGCTTCCGCCGAGGGTAATCTCACGGCCGGCCTCTCCGAAGGACAGGGCGTTGATCGCCGCGTTGAATACCTGGGGCTTGTCTGTGAATGGCATTGGTTTTCCTCCTCCTGTATAGTTATCTCTATATCTCTTCACCGTTGACGGGAAACTGAAATCCGGTGCGGATGGGCGCAGTTCGCCCATATGCGCATTTCTGCCCTAATAAATTACTCCTTCCCCGGCGTAAAGAAAAGCAGTATTTCCTTCCACCGATGCAACTTTTAGTTGCACACTTTCCCCGCTTGTGCTATGCTTTGTATAAATTGGCTGAAAGTGAGGGAGTTTCGCCTTGGAAATCAAGCAGCTTCGCACATTTTTAGCGGTAGCCAACGCCAGAAGTTTCCTGGGCGCGGCGAACGCTTTGTATATTTCCCGGCAGGCGGTGAGCAAGACCATCACGCAGCTGGAAGACGAGCTGGGGATCGAGCTTTTCGTCCGCAATCAGAACGGCGCCATGATGACTCCGGCCGGGATCTTCTTCTATCCCCGGGCGGTCTCCCTGGTGGCGGAGTTCGACAAGGTCCTTTCGGAGATGCGGACAATGGACCATACCTACCGGCCCACGATCCAGCTGTGCCTTTCCCTGGGGATCTTCGGCCTTTACGCACGCAGGCTCACCGCTTACGCGGCGAAGCACCGGCTGGAGATGGACCTCCAGTTCCGCGGCTGTCTGGATGCGGATTGCATCGCCATGCTCACGGACCGGCGGGCGGACGCCGTGCTCTCCTTCACTTCCCAGGACAGCAGGGCCTCGGACCAGACCCTTTTGATGGAGTCTCCCGTGCGCTTTTACGCCCGGCGGGACAGTGTCCTGACATCGGGAAAAATCGGAGCCGCCCAGCTGCTGGAGCAGCCTCTGCTGCTGTACACCGGGGGCTGGGACCGATGCCTCTGGTGGCAGGGGGTGCCGAGGAACGCGGACCAGGCCTGCAGCGATCTGGAATATCTCTGTTCCCTCCTGCGGGACGGGCAGGGGATCCTTCCGCTGCCGGAGGTCCTGGCGGGACAGATCCGGGAATACGCGGCTCCCATCGACACGGAGCTGAGCGCTGAACCCTGCGGGATCTACTTCACGACCCTGTATCCCACCTACTACAACGTCATCACCAACGACCTGCTCGCCTCCGTCTACCGGGACGTGCTGAGCGATCCCCCGGAAAGCGGAAAATGATGGAACCGCTGGTTACAGCCGGACTGCCGTGCCTAACGATCGTCGGCATCTGATGCTCAACCTTTTATATTTTACACGCTGTTCGATTCTTGTCAAGTTTTGCCCCTTGACACTGCGGGGAACCTCCCCGCCGCTTGACACATAGGGCGCTCTTGCCGCACAATGGAAGTATCCCGGGCTGACAGGCGTTTTTCCCGCCGGTCTTCCGCGTTTTTCAGATAAAGAGAGAAGGCTGCATCATTGAAAAAATGGAAAGTCTGCCTTTTGATCATCGTGCTCCTGCTGCTGGCCGCAGCGGCGGCTTTCCTGCTGCTCAACCGCTGGCAGCTCCGGCTGGAGCTCCGTGGGGAGGAGGACTGCACCCTGGAATACGGGGAACCCTACCGGGAGCCCGGCGCTGAGGCCGTTTTCGGCGGCACTCTCTTCCCCGCCCTGTTCTCCCCGGAAGTCCGGATCCGGGGGACGGTGGATACCGGGGCGACGGGAGACTACACCCTGGAATATTCCGCCGAATGCCTCTGGTTCACCGCGGAGCGCACCCGCCGGGTGCATGTGCGGGATACCCTTCCTCCGGTGATCACCCTGAGGGAAATCCCGGGGAGCTTCACCCTGCCCGGCTCCGCCTATCAGGAGGAGGGCTTTGCCGCGGCGGACAATGCGGACGGGGATCTGACGGATCGGGTGGTACGCCGGGAAGAGAACGGAGTGGTCACCTACACCGTCACGGACAGCTCCGGCAACAGTGCCCGGGCGGAACGGACTGTAAACTACAACGATCCCTGTCCTCCGGAGATCACCCTTCTGGGGGAGCGCACGCTCACCCTCCCCTACGGAACGGCTTATGAGGAACCGGGCTGCCTGGCCCGGGACAATCTGGACGGAGACCTGACCGCCCGGGTGGAGATGACCGGGGAGGTGGATCCCCTGACCCCGGGCAGCTACACCCTGCGCTATACCGTGGAGGACAGCTGGCACAACGGGGTATGCGCCTGGCGCACCGTCACCGTGGAGCCCAAGCCGGAACCCAGGGGCTACGTCTACCTCACCTTTGACGACGGCCCCAGCAAGAACACCCAGCGGCTGCTGGATATTCTGGACCGATACGGCGTGAAGGTCACCTTCTTCGTGGTGAACTACGGTCTGAATGACATGATCGGCAAGGAAGCCGCCGCAGGCCACAGCATCGGCATACACAGCGCCACCCACGACTACTACAGCATCTACGCCAGCGAAGAAGCCTACTTCGCGGACCTGGATAAGATGAACGCCATCATTTACGCCCAGACCGGATCCTACAGCAGCATCATCCGCTTCCCCGGAGGCAGCTCCAATACCGTCAGCAAGTTCAATCCCGGCATCATGAGCCGGCTGGCAAGCGCGGTGGAGGCGCGGGGTTATGCCTACTTCGACTGGAACGTGAACAGCGGCGACGCCGGGACCACCAACGACCCGGATGTGATCTACCGGAACGTCATCGAAGGGATACAGAAAAACGAGTACTCCGTCGTCCTCCTGCACGACAGCCGGAGCTATACCGTGGACACGGTGGAGCGGATCCTGATCTGGTGCCTGGAAAACAACTACGCGCTCCTCCCCCTGGACCACGACAGTCCCACCGCCCACCACCGGATCGGAAACTGAGC
>CAMZJG010000106.1 GCA_947307505.1 uncultured Clostridia bacterium
CCCGCTGGCCCACGGGGATGGCGTTGATGCCGCCCCGGTAGATCTCCGCAAAATATGCGGCGTAGTTCAGCACGAATCCGATGATCACCGCAATGAAACGGTACCCCGTACCCGTATTTGCCCTAAAGAGGTAGTAAGGTCCGAAAAACACCACCAGAAGCTGGAGCATCAGAGGGGTGCCCCGCATGATGGAAATATAGAGTTTGACAAAGAACTGCAGGGGCTTCACCTTGGACATGCGCCCGAAGGCCACCAACAGGCCCAGGGGCAAGGCGCCCACCAGGGTGAGGATATAGATGAGGATGCTTTTCCCCATGCCCCCCAAAAGCATCTCCACCATGGTTCTTATCGTCATAAGCTTCACTCCGAAAGAATAAGATAATGCTGCCGCAGTCCCGGGTATCCGGGGCTGCGGCAAAACGGCCTATGCTCAGCCGATGAGGGTCACGTTCTCCTTGACCAGCCCATAGCTCACATACTTATCCGCGAGCTTCGCCATGGTACCGTCCTTGGCGATCTCCTGCACCTTATCCCACACCTGCTTCATCAGCGCATCCTGCCCTTTGAGGAAGCCGATGCCGTAGGTCTCCACGCTGATCTTCTCCTCCAGGACCTTGTACTGGTCGGTCTTGCCCTTCATATTGTAGGCCGCAACGCCCACGTCCGCCACCACGGCGTCCACGCTGCCCATGCCCAGCTCGGAGAATGCGCTGTTGTAGTCCGCGCACTCCAGCAGTTCTTTGAAGGTGTCCACCAGATCCGGATTTTCGTCCAGGGCGGAAAGGCCGGAGGAAGCGGCCTGAACGATCACGCTCTTCCCGGCCAGGTCCGCCAGGGTCTCGATCTCGCTCCCCGCCTTCACCACCACCACGATGCTGCTGTCATAATAACTGGGGCTCCAGGTATAGTCGTCCTCCCGGCCTTCGATGGTGAAGCCGTTCCAGATGCAGTCGATATTGCCGGAAGCCAGTTCGTTATCCTTGGCGTCCCAGTTGATGGGCTGGGCCTTGAAGGTCCATCCCAGGCGCTTGCAGACCTCCTCGGCCACCGCCAGGTCAAAGCCGTCGTAGCTGCCGTTGTCCGCAATAAAGCCAAAGGGCGGGAATTCCGCATCGAAGCCCACGGTGAAGGTGCGGGCGGCGGGTTTATCCTCTTTCTTTGCGCATCCCATAAAGCAGGCCAGAAGCAGAGCCAGGGCCAGCAAGATGATCAATGCCTTTTTCATCTGTCTCCTCCATATGTCCATAGTTTGCACCCCGATCACGGGGCGATCGTCACGCTGATAGAATAGCACATTATCGAAATAAATCAAGATTTTTCCGACCCGGTACGAAAAAAACCTCCGATCTGCCGGAAAAGTGATGCAATAGCTCCGGCTGTATGGTACAATTATTGTATGCAATAACAAATAACAGGAAAGGAGCACGCTTATGCAGCTTGATTTGAAAAAGAGGCCGCTGGGCCAGTATCTCTCCCGGCATCTGCTGTTTGAGGAATGGGATCCCCAGGGAAAGGGCTGGGCCAAGGGCCTGTACCTGGCTCTGGCCCAGGAGACCACCAGCATGTTCGCCAGCACCGTCGACCGCTCCGCCGGTTTCATCCGTCTGGAGCCCACGGTGAACGGCGCGGCGGCGGAATACACCGTCTCCGCCGATCCCTCCTGCGCAAAGATCGCCTGCGCCGGAGGCGGCAATCTCACCATCGCCCTGGATGGAAAAGCCCTCCTCATCGCCGGTGAGGGAGCCGGGCTCATCCTCCGTGTCCGCCTGGGCTCCGGGGAAAACCTGCGGGAGACGGAGCGGGGCAAGGAGATCTTCATGGGGGCCACCCGGTACATCATCAAGCCGGTGGTGGGCAGCGTGAAGCTGGAGGTCACCTGGCAGCTCACCGCCCTGCGCAGCAGCGACCCGGTGCTGACCTTCACCCCGGAGAACGGCAAGCTGGCCATCGAGATCATCGACTCCAACAGCGCCTATGAGATCCCCGAATACGTGCACACCCCCGCCGAAGCGGCCGCCAAGGCGGAAAAAGCCTTCGCCGCCTTCGCCGCCGGGCTGCCGGATCCCCTCCTGGCATACGACCTGTGGCTGGGTCTCCAGATCCGCCGGGGCCAGCGTCTGGTGCTGGGAAATCCCATCCGGGATCAGAAGGCCTACGCCCTGGAGCAGACCTTCGCCGCTCTGCCCATGAAGGACGCCGCCCAGCGGATTCAACTGCTGAGCTCCCTCTTCGCCCTGGCCACTCCCGGCGGCCTCGTCCCCGCCTGGGCCAAGGAATCCGCCATCATCCCCGAAGCCGCGCCTCCCGTTTACGGCGCCGCTCTGGCGGGGCTGGACTTCGCCGGTGTGGACAAGGCGGAACTGAAAACGTTCCGGAACGCCTTTGCCAAGGTAACGGAGTGGTGGTTCCGGGAGCGGAGCGTCGGAGACGCCTGCTTCTACGCCTACCCTCATGAATGCGGCCTCGCGGGCAAGCCCGCCTTCCCCGCTCCCCGTCCCTGCGTCTCTCCGGATCTGCTGAGCTACCTGATCCTCTGCTGCTCCGCCCTTGCAGAGATCAGCAAGGCGCTGGGGGAGGACGCCGCCTGCTGGACCGGCCGGGAGGAGAAACTCACCAAAGCCCTCTTGGGTCTTTGGGACGGCAAGGCTTTCCTCTGCCGGGATGCGCTGAACGGGGATACGGCCCCTGCCCCCAAGCTTCTGGCCTGCATGCCGCTGCTCCTGGGCGACAAGCTCCCCGGGGATATCCGCAAGGCCCTGGAGGCCGCCGCGGAAACCATCGCCCCGGCGGAATACGACTCCCTCCTTCCCGGTCTGGCAGCCCTGGGCTGCCCTGCCCTGAAGGCGAAGCTTCTGGCCGCCGGCGCAGAGCGGGCCGACGCTCCCTCCGCCGCCGCCTTTGACCCCGCCCGCAGCGCCCTGCTGCTGGCCCTGCAGGAAAGGAGCTGAACGGACATGTTTGGAACCAGCGAACGCTTTGACCTGACCCATGCGGTATACGCCCGGGAGGGCTCCGCATTTTTCCTCATCGAAAATTACTACAGCCATATGCTGCAGCTCTCCAGCTTCAAGCCCGGCGCCTGGATGATGAGCAACGAGTTCGTCTTCACCCTCCGCACCCTTCAGGGCGGACGGGAGATCCCCTATTCCTATAAGGGCGATCCCGGCTCCATGCTCCTGAACCTGCCCGCCGGCTCGCTGGAGATCATCTTCACCTATAACGAGTACTTCCGGGTCTCGGGGAAGGACGGGATCACCCTCCGGCTGGAGGCCGCTCCCTATCGGGCGGGCGGACGTGCTCCCGAAGCCTGCCACGGCATATGCACCCTGCCGGACGGTACCACCGAGCTCACCTACGGCACCTACGGCAAGCTGCGCTTCCGCCCCCTGAAGGGCTCCATCTCCGTCTGCGCACCCATGAAGGCGGACGGCTGCGAATACAGCGCCCTCACCATCGACCTCTGCCCGGATGAATCCGGCGAGCTGGACTTCGCCGTCCATGAGGATATGATCGAAGTGGGCAAGCTGCCGGAATCCTACCCCTCCGTCGAGGCATTGAAGCAGGACGGCTTCGACCGCTATGCGGATTTCCGGAAGAACTACAAGGCCCCCGCGAAGGGCTTCGAGCAGCTCTTCAAGTATGCCACCCACACGGTCTGGGCCCGGCGGGTGAAGCCCACCGGCATCTACCAGTCCCCCATGATCCTGATGCACTATGAATACCTGGGGGAATGCTTCGCCTGGCAGCAGAGCTTCAACGGCATGTCCATGATGGGCAATCCCAAGGAAGGCTGGCGGCAGATCTGCGCCCTCTTTGAATATCAGGACGAAAAGACGGGCCAGCTCCCCGGCAACGTGGGCTACCTCTCCAAGAATGCCGGCATCCAGCCCCCCATCCAGGGCTTCGCTCTGAAATGGCTCATCAAAAAGTGCGGGGACAGCTACCTCACCCCCTCCGAGTGCGAGCGCATGTATCCCAAGTTCGCCAAGTGGGCGGAGTTCTGGGTCCGCACCCGCAGCGCGGGCCGGGGCGACGACGTGACCGCCATCAACAACCCCAATGACTCCGGCTGGGACGACGCCACCATCTTCCAGGATGGCTTCCCTACCGTCAACCCGGACCTGATCGCCTTTATGATCGACCTGCTGGATATGACCGGCAGACTGGCGGACGGCTGCGGCAAAACGGAGGAGGGCAAGAGCTGGCACGATCGGAGCCAGAAGCTTTTCGACACCCTCATCAGCGAGTTCTGGGACGGGAAGAAATTCGTCACCTTCCATAACGGCAAGCCGGTGGACAGCCTTTCCGCAGCCTGCTACCAGCCCATCATCCTGGGAGATCGTCTGCCCCAGAATATCATCGACCGCTGCTGCGAAGCCCTCACGGAGGAGGGCGGTCTCCTCACGGAGATCGGCATTGCTTCGGAGGATATCCGCAGCGCCAACTCCAATTACGGCACCGGCACTTTTGTCCACGGCCGCGTGGTCGCTCCGGTCCAGCTCTTCCTCTGCGCCGGTCTGAACCTGGCCGGGAAGAAGAAGGAGGCCGCCATGATCGCACGGCGCTTTGCCGCCCAGAGCCAGCTCAAGGGCTGCATCCTGGGCTTCCCGCCCAGGACGGACACCTATCTGGCCACCGGCAAACCGGTATATATCACTCCCGGCCCCGTGGCTTCCGATGGCTGGCCCTGGTCCTCCTGGAACGCCTGCTCCAACCTCACCCTGATCACCTGCATCATCCCCGAGGG
>CAMZJG010000107.1 GCA_947307505.1 uncultured Clostridia bacterium
GGGGACTGGGCAGCACCCTGGTGCTCGCTCTGTGGAGTCTGCTTCTGAGCCTGGCAGTGGCCCTGCCTCTGAGCCTGCTGGCCGCCCTCCACCGGGACGGGCCTCTGGACCGCATCCTCCGCTTTCTGAGCTTCGTGGGGAACTCATTGCCCGGGTTCCTCCTTTCGGTGCTGCTCATGTACCTGTTCTGCGTCCGGCTCCGGCTCCTGCCGGTGCTGGCGGACCGGAGCCTGAAGGGCCTGCTGCTGCCCGGTCTTTCCCTGGCCATCCCGCTGTGTTCCCGCTTCCTGCGGCAATTCCGGGCAGAGCTGCTGGAGCAGCTGGGGCGGAGCTATGTGACCGGCGCGGTGACCCGGGGGGTGAAAGCCCGTTACATCCTGTTCCGGAATGTGCTGCGCAACGCTTCCATTTCCATCCTCACCATCGTGGGGCTGTCCGTGGGCAGTCTCATGGGAGGCAGCGTGGTGATCGAAACCATCTTCCGCTGGCCCGGGCTGGGAAAGCTGGCCATGGACGCCATCCGGGACCGGGATCTTCCCGTGATCCAGGGCTTCGTCCTGCTCACCGCGGTGATCTATGTGGGGATCAATCTGCTGACGGATATCGCCTATCACTGGGTGGATCCCCGGGTAAGGGAGGAGTGACGGACATGCTGCTGAAACCCCGTCGGAAACGCAGCCGGAAAAAGCTCCGTCTGCGGATGATCCTCCTGCTGACCCTGGCGTGTCTGCTGGCCCTGACGGCTGTTCTTGCCCCGCTGCTGGTCCCCAATGATCCCAACGCCACAGATTCCGGGGCAATGAACCATGCGCCATGCCGGGAATACCCCTTCGGTACGGACCGGTACGGCCGCTGCGTCTGTTCCCGGGTGCTCATGGGCGCCCGTACCTCCGTCTTCTGCGCCTTGGCCCTGGTGGGGGCCACCTTCCTCCTGGGAAGCATCCTGGGAATGCTGGCCGGATATTTCGGCGGCGCGGCAGAAGCCCTCGTGATGCGGCTGGCGGACGTGCTTCTCTCTTTCCCGCAGATGGTGCTGGCCATCGCCGTGGCGGGCATCCTGGGAGGCGGCATGGGCAACGCCATGCTGGCTTTGGGGATCACAGGATGGACCTTGTACGCCCGTCTGGCCCGGGCTCAGGTCCTTTCTCTGCGGAAGGAGGCTTATGTTCAGGCTGCACGGCTCAGCGGCTGCAGCGCCTTTTCCATCTTGCTTCGTACCATGCTCCCCAATATGCTGGGCCCTCTGGCGGTGAACGCAGCCACCCAGTTGGGCACGACCATGGTAGGTCTGGCAGGTCTCTCCTTTCTGGGCATCGGCGTCCGGGAACCTCACGCGGAATGGGGCAGCATGATCAGCGCGGCCCGGGGTTACATCCAGTTGGCCCCCTGGTCCGTACTCTTCCCCGCCGGTGCGGTGGTCCTCACGGTGATGGTGTTCAACCTGCTGGGGGAGTGTCTGCGGGACTGGCTGGATCCGGAGGCGGCAAAATGAGCGATCAAACGGCTTTTCTGGAGGTCCGGGACCTGAGCGCCGGATACGGCGGCAGTCCGGCGGTCGCGGGGATCTCCTTCTCTCTGGAACGGGGAGAGATCCTCTCTCTGGTGGGAGAGAGCGGATGCGGCAAAAGCACGCTGCTCCGGGCGATCATGGGCACGGAACCGGATCTTTGTCTCCTCTCCGGCAGTATCCGGCTGGAAGGGACAGAGCTCACAGCCCTCCCGCCCCGGGAACGGCTTCGGTTTGTTACCCGCCGCTGCGGCATGGTGTTCCAGAGTCCGGGAGCTTCCTTCAACCCCATCCGCAGCTACCGCAGCCAATTCATCGAAACCCTGAAAAGCCGCGGGAAATATGATAAGAAGGACTTTCTTCCCCGGGCGGAAGCCGCCTTGCTCCGCCTGGGGCTGGAGGAACCCCGCCGGGTACTGGATTCCTGCCCCTATGAACTCAGCGGCGGCATGAATCAGCGGGTCGCGCTGGCTCTGGCCCTCCTCCTGGGTCAGGAACTGCTCCTGGCGGACGAGCCCACCAGCGCGCTGGACGCCGCAGTCCAGCTCCAGGCTGCGGCGGAGCTGAAATCCCTGGGGGAGAACGCGGGGATCGCCCAGATCGTCGTCACCCACAATCTGGCTCTGGCCCGGTATCTGGGCGGTCGGATCGGTGTGATGTACGCCGGCAGGCTGGTGGAGCTCGCCCCGGCTGAGGATCTGCTGCGGGAGCCCCGGCATCCCTATACCCGAGCCCTGATGGAGGCTATCCCCCAGCTGGACGGGACCATGCCACGACCTCTGGCCGGCCAGCTCCCCGCAGAAGGACCGGCCCTTCCCGGCTGTCCCTTCTTCCCCCGCTGCAGCCGCGCCATACCCGCCTGCCGGGAGACGCCCTGCACTCTGGCGCTCTGGAAGGGGGAGCACCTGCTGGCCTGCTGCCAGGCCGGGGAGGAGACGCCATGATCATCCTGGAAGGTAAGGAACTGACCCGGCGCTACATCCGGGGAAAATACGGGACAGACGCCCTAAGTCAGGTAAGCTTCACCCTGGAAAAGGGGGAGACGCTGGGCATCGTGGGAGAAAGCGGCAGCGGCAAAAGCACCCTGCTGCGGCTGATCAGCGGCCTGGAAGCGCCGGATTCCGGCACTCTGGCCCTGATGGGAACTCCCCTTTCCCCGGTGCGCAGCCGGGAGGAATACCGGCATATCCAGATGGTTTTCCAGGACGCCGCCGGCTCCTTCCACCCCCGGCGGCGGATCGCAGTCTCCATCCGGGAATCGGTGCGGAACCTGACGGGACGGGAACCGGATCTTCCCGCCCTCTGCGCCATGGTGGGCCTGGCTCCTGAACTACTGGACCGGTATCCCCAGGAGCTGAGCGGCGGGCAATGCCAGCGCCTGGCCATCGCCCGGGCTTTGGGGGCGGAGCCGGAGGTCCTGCTCTGCGATGAGATCACCAGCGCTCTGGACGTATCCACCCAGGCCCAGATCCTGAATCTGCTGGCTGACCTGTGCCGCAGCCGGGATCTCTCCGTGATCCTGGTTTCCCATGATTTGGCGGTGGTGAGCTGTCTCTGCACCCGGGTGATGGTCCTGCGGGGCGGCCGGGTGGTGGAGGAAGGTCCTGTGCGGGAGATCCTGGAGCATCCCCGGGAGGAATATACGAAGCAGCTTCGCGCCTCAGTACTGGAACGATAAAGGAGCATGACCAAATGGATCAGATGCAGACAGCGGAACGGCGGGTCGTGGACTACTGGACCAAACGGGCCCACGATTTCGGCGTCGTCCGGCAGAATGAGCTGCAGGACGGGATCAGCGGCCGATGGCTTCGGGAGATGGAAACCTATTTACCCGGGAGCCGGACCCTGGATATCCTGGATGCCGGTACGGGCACCGGCTACTTCGCCATCCTCCTGGCGGAACAGGGCTATCGGGTCACGGGGATCGACCTCACCGCCGCTATGCTCCGGGAGGCAGAGAATGCCGTCCGGCTCGCCGGAGTGGTCGCCCGATTCCTGGAGCTGGACGCCCAGGCCACAGATCTGCCCGGGGAGAGCTTCGACGCCGTGGTCACCCGCAACCTCACCTGGACCCTGCCGGATCCGGAAGCGGCCTACAGGGAATGGTGCCGTCTCCTGCGGCCCGGAGGCGTTCTGCTGAATTTCGACGCGGATTACGCGGAGAACGTGCGGCGGCGGAACCAGCGGGCCTCATACACGGATGAAAAGGGGGTCTACGGCCATATCGGCATCACCCCGGACCTGAGCCGTATGAACGCGGAGATCACCCTCTCCATGCCCGCCAGCCGTCACCGGCGGCCGGACTGGGATCTGGAACTGATGCAGGGGGCGGGTTTTTCCTCCTGCGGCGCAGATCGGACGGCGGGCCGGCGCATTCTGGAGGAGCATGACCTTCCGGAATCCCCGTTGTTCCTGGTGTGGGGGCGGAAATGACGGCTGCGGAGAGCGCGATAAAAATACGGGGGAATGAGCGGACCTGCTCATTCCCCCGTTTCATTTCCTTTCCCTCTTCCGGTCCGTTTCACGGAACCGCTTTATTCTTCGTCCTCCTCGAACAGCCTGTCCATGAAGATCTCATAGACCGCTTCCATCTCATCCTCATCGTCGATGGTCTCCAGGACCTCTTCTCCGTCCTCCTCCACGATGCGGAACAGGATCATCTCATAGATCTCGTCCTCGTTCTCCCCCACCGGGAGAAAAGCGCGGTACACCCGGCCCTGGTATTCGATATCCTCTTCGCTGAGTTTTTCCAGCTCATAGGAATTGCCTTCCTCGTCGGTGATGGTGATGAAGTCGTCCCCGTAGTTTTTCTGCTCGTCCATACCTTTCTCCTCCGTACAACAGCTTTCTGAGGCAAATGATACACGGATACGGCCGGGAAAGCAAGGAAAAAAACGCCCCGGAAGGGAAGACCCCGGCAGCTGCCGGCATGCCTGCCCGATTCCGGGACGGATATCCATCGGGGGGTCAGCTTCCTTCCCCCGTTTCCCCTTTGTATTTTCTTCTGGTTGCCGCTCCTCCCCGAAGGTGACGTTCCGCCTTATTGCGCTCAAGTAGTTCCTTCACCTGGCGGAAGAGAGCCGGATCGACCTCCGGCAGACGCCGGGTCAGGTCCTTGTGTACCGTGGACTTTGAGACCCCAAACCGCGCTGCGGCAGCCCGGACGGTCCCCCCATTTTCGATCATGTAGACCGCGAGCCGGCAGGCTCTGTCCTCGATCTCCGTGC
>CAMZJG010000108.1 GCA_947307505.1 uncultured Clostridia bacterium
CGCTCGGGGGTGACGATGCACACATGGCTGGGAGAGAAGGACTGGCACAGGGTGCAGGTGTAGAACACGTCCGCTGCCTCGTCCGTCAGGCTGGCCAGGCGGGCGTCACGGGCGTCGTACACCGGGGTGGCCAGTTCCCTGCGAAGCCGGGTGCATTCCGCGGGATCGGTATAGATGGTGACCTGGCAGCGGTCCACCACGGTATCGTAGTCGCCCTTGATCTTGGCGTAGAGCATTTCGCCGAAATGCTTCGCCCGAAGGCCGTTTTTGTAAGCGGCCTTGCTGATGCGGATCCGGATCTGGTCGCGCTGGCCGGTGTGCATGACGCCTTCCATGCAGTTGATCCAGCTGTGGAACTTCCGCTCGAACACAGGCTCGAAGTCCGCCAGCATCTTCTTGCCGCCCACCTCGGCGACCATGGCGATCTGGCTCATGACGCCGGGCTCCAGCTCGTCGAAATCGGGACCCACGACGGTGATCTTGTGATCCTCGATCTCCCGCACGTCCTTCATCTGCACCAGCTCGAAGCAGTCCACCCGGGCGCCGTACATCTCGGCCTGAACGTCCTTCTTCCGGATGATCTCCCCTTCGAAGGCGCTGTTGAAGGCCACGGGGATATCCATCTGGGTGACCTTAATCCGCACGTCCCGGGCTTCCAGGGAGGTCTCGATGAAGTCCTTGGTGTCCGGCTGGATGACCAGGCTCTTGGGCACCTGGTACAGGTCTTCCTTGTCGTCGGTGATGACCGGGAAGCCCAGGGCGATGGCGCCGCCGCCGCAGGCCACGGTCAGGTCGTCCACGGGAGCGTAGGCGTTCACGAAGGCGAAGATCCGCTCCAGGGTATAGGTGTTCATGCCCCAGTAATCCCCGGGCTGGATATTGCCGAAGATCATGGCAGCCCGCATGACCAGGCTGATGACGTGGCTGACGCTCCAGATATCCGGGCCGACTTCCACGATGCGGACCTTGAAGCCCATGGAGATGCCCATGCGCTTGGCCTGATCGATGATGCCGCCCACCAGGAACACGAAGATGCCGCGGCTCTGATAGCCCTTGATGGTGTCCCGGGCTTCCTCGTCGGAGGGGGCGGGGCCGATGAGCACCGTAAAGCCGGGGATATCCTGGGTGACCAGAGGCACGCCCAGCTCACGGACCTCGGCATCGCTCATGTGGCCGTGGTACTCGCCCTTGTAGGGGGCGGGATCTTCCACGTACTTGCAGGCCTCGATGATTTCGGCGGACATGGCGGTGGCCAGGCCGGAGGTGAAGATGGCATGGGTCTTCTGCTCCCGGGACATCATCTCCTTGATAGGCCCGTCCAGCGCGGCCTTCAGGTCCGCCAGGGTGTTGACTTTCTTTCCCGTATACTGCAGGACACAGGCGCAGTTGTAGGCCGTGTCCGGGAACTGCATGATATGGTCGGCGCCGTACTTCTCAATGGCCTCGTCCAGATCCCGGACGGCCTTCTCGTACATTTCGTCGCTTCCCTTGAAAACTCTGTCAAATAAGCGCCTCACGCTTAATTCCTCCTGTCCTTCTCCGCTTTCGCGGTGGAATCGATGGTATCCTTGATCCTGCGGATCTCCTCCACAGTATCCAAAGCCAGATCGTAGGGGGATGCGCACCGGCGGTCGGCGTCCGCGACGCTGCCGCTGTACCGGATGATCCCCAGCAGGTCCTCGGCGGGCACATGCTCCCGGATGAAGCGTTCATCCGCCTCGTCCCGGACCTTGTTCCCCACAACGGAGACCTGATGCACCCCCAGGTCCGCCGCCAGCCGCTTGACGCTGTGGTAGGTCTGCACGCTCCGGGCGCCGGGCTCCACCACCACGATGAACCGGTCCACCCAGTCCGTGGTGCCCCGGGCCAGATGTTCCAGCCCTGCCTCCATGTCCATGATGACCACGTCGTCCCGGCCCACGATCAGGTGGGTGAGCACCCGCTTGAGGATCACATGCTCGGGACAGACGCAGCCGGAGCCGCCGGTCTTCACCGTGCCCATGAGCAGCAGCTTCACGCCGTGGATCTCACGGGCCAGAAGGTCCGGCAGGTCGTCCACCTTGGGGTTGATCTTGAAGAACTTCCCGAAGGCGTCCGCCTGGGTGCGCTCCTGGATCATCTCCTTCATCTCGGAGATGGGGGTGATCTTCGCCAGCTCTTCCTCCGAAAAGCCCAGGGCGAGACCCAGATTGGCGTCCGGATCCACGTCGGCGCAAAGCACCTTCCGCCCTTCGTCGGCATAGAGCCGGGCCAGTACGGCGGCGAAGGTGGTCTTCCCCACCCCGCCCTTGCCGGTGACTGCGATCTTCATCTCAGATGCCCAGGGCGGCACGCTTGGCTTCGATGCCGTCCAGGATATCCTTCACCAGCTGCTCGGGATCCGTGTTGATATGGTAGCCTGCGCCGACCCACTTGGTGGTGCCGTTGGTGATCAGGTCCATCATCTGCGCGGAACCGGAAACCATAGGGTCGATGCCCAGGTAGGTGTCGATGCCGGTAGCCACCACGTAGTTCGCAATGCTCACGGCCTTCTCGCTCATCCATTCGGGGGCGCAGCCCACCACGGGGAGCTGGGTGACGTCGATGCCCCAGTCCTTGGCGATGCCGGTGACCAGGAGCATCATGCGGCTGATATCCACGCAGGAGCCCATGTGCAGCACAGGAGGAATATCCGCAAGGGTGCAGACCCTGCGCAGGCCCTCGCCGCAGAGGACCTTGGCGGCCTTGTCCAGCAGGCCTGCCTTGGAGGCGGCCTGGGCGGCGCAGCCGGTTGCGACGATGACCACATCGTTCTCGATGAGGCGCTTCATGATCTCGATATGGGAGTAGTCCGGACGGACCTTCGGGTTGTTGCAGCCCACCATGGCCACAGCGCCCCGGAGCACGCCGGAGGTGACGCACTGGATGAGGGGCTTATAGGTGTCCAGCTCGTCCAGGTGGCTGTTGGTGACGGTGTCCAGCCGGGACTTGATGCCCTCACAGGAGTAACCCACGGAGGCCTTGTGCTTGTGATCCGGGATGAAGATCTTGCTCTCGTCCCGATTGGGGAAGTTCTCGCAGGCCGTCTTCACGATGGTGGTGGCCACTTCCTTCGCGTTCTCGCTGGTGAGGTGCAGGTAGGTGCTGAAGGGAATGCGGGCGATGGGAGACGTGGTATAGAACTTGGTATGGAAGCATTCGGAGAGAGGCCCGATATTGGGGAAGATGCACTGCACATCCACCACGATGGCTTCCACCACGCCGGTGAGCAGCGCGTTCTCCTGCTGCAGGAAGTTGCCCGCCATCCTGACGCCGTGGCGCATGGCGATCTCGTTCGCGGTGCAGCAGAGACCCACGATGTTGATGCCCCGGGCGCCGAAGCTCCGGGCGTAATCCTGCATCTCCTTGCTCTCCGACACCAGCACGATCATCTCGCTCACCGCGGGATCATGGCCGTGGCAGATGATGTTGACCATGTCCTTCTCCAGCACGCCCAGGTTGCCCTCGGTCTCCTTGGGCATCGGGGTGCCGTAGAGGATGTCGGACATCTCGGTGCCGGCCATGGAGCCGCCCCAGCCGTCAGCCATGCCGCAGCGGAGAGACTGCCGCACCAGGGCTTCCGCATCCGCGGTGCAGCCCATGTGGGTCATGTGCATGGCGGTGACGACCTCCCGGTCCACCGCCCGGGGCATGATGTCCTGCTCCATCCAGACCTTTTTCCGTTCCTCGGTGGCCCGGTCGGTCCAGCGCTGGTAGCCCTTGATCTTGCCGTACTCGTTCAGGCCGATCTCCGCTACCTCATGGGCGACATCGTAGATATCCCGATCCTCGGTGGGAACGCCCCACTCCTTCGCCAGATTCAGGAGCTTGGTGGCGTCCGTCACGTGGTAGTTGCCGTCGGCGCTGGAATCGTAAAGCTTCCAGACGCACTCACGGCCATGGTCTGAATGGGTGGCGGCGCCGCCCGCCGCCATGCGCAGATAGTTGCGGCCGGCGATGGTATCCGCTGTGGCGCCGCAGATGCCTTTGGGCGACTTGGGGGTGATGCGGCAGGGACCCATGGAACAGATCCTGCAGCAGATACCCTTATCGCCGAAGCCGCAGTGGGGCGTCTGAGCCTTTACACGATCCTGCCATACGTCGATGCCGACCTTGACGGCTGTTTCCTTCAGACGGGCGGCGTCAGCCTCCATCTGCTCCACAGTCGTGCTCTGGAATCCTTCACTCATCTTTCTGTGTCATCCTTCCGCTGTATTTACGCAGTATGGGAAAAACAGGGGCGCCGATCCGCGGGGTCGGCGCCCCCGTCGGGGAATACCTTATGCCTTGGAGGCAGCCAGATCCTTCAGGAACTTCACCAGCTGGACGGCCTCCTTGGGGGCGACCACGATCTCCCAGCCGGGGAGGTTCGCTTCCAGCTCGCCCTTCAGCACGGCCACCTTGCCGGGGATCAGAAGGGTGCGGTTCTTGATCTTGCCTTCAATGTCGTTTTCCTTCAGGAAGTTCGCGATGGTGTTGGCGGAGAACTTGCCAGCCGCCCAGGAGGTGAGGACGGAGTAGCCGCCCGCATCGCTGATGAGCAGGTTCACGGGCACGCCGCTGCGCTCCAGCTCGCCGGAGACCACGAAGTAGGTCAGGGCGAAGTCCACGGTGGTGGCGCAGATGGCGTTCTCGTC
>CAMZJG010000109.1 GCA_947307505.1 uncultured Clostridia bacterium
ATCGGCGCCCTGGCCGCTTACGTGAGCGACGGGACCGTTTCGGACTTCCAGCCCATGAACGTGAATTACGGGATCATTGCTCCCCTGGAGGGAAAAGTGAAGGGAAAACGGAACCGGAATGCGATCCTGTCCCAGCGGGCGCTGGCTCGGCTGGATCAGGTGCTGAGTTCCCTGTAAGCGGACTTCCGGTTTTGGGGAAGAGAGGACAGAAAGATGAGAATCATCGTGGACGCCATGGGCGGAGATTACGCTCCTCAGGAGATCGTGAAAGGCGCGGTACAGGCGGTTGAGGAATTCGGGGTGGATGTTGTCCTGGTGGGACGTACGGAGGATATCCTGCACTGCATGCAGGATATGGGCCGTACCGATCTGCCCAAAGGGCTGGAGATCGCCAACAGCACCCAGGTGGTGACCATGGAGGATGATCCCGCCCGCGCGGTGCGGGATAAGAAGGATTCCTCCATGTCGGTCATGCTGCGCATGCTCAGAGACGGGGAGGGAGACGCCGCCGTGTCTGCCGGCAGCACCGGTGCGCTGCTTTCCGGTGCGACCCTTGTGGTAAAGCGCATCCGGGGCGTCCGCCGGGCCGCGCTGGCGCCGATCCTGCCTACAAAGCAGGGCAGCTGCGTCCTGATCGATTGCGGAGCCAACGCGGAGTGCAGTCCGGAGTATCTGATGCAGTTTGCCTTTATGGGGGACGCGTTGGCCCGGTTGTATCTGGGATTGGAAAAGCCCCGGGTGGGGCTGCTCAATATCGGTGCCGAAGCGGGGAAGGGGACAAGTCTCCAGAAGGATACATACCGTCTGCTGGAGCAGGCGGGAGAAGCGGGAAAACTGAACTTCATCGGCAACGTGGAAGGGCGCGATGTTTTGGAAGGTGCGGCGGACGTGCTGGTGACGGACGGCTTTTCCGGCAACGTTCTGCTGAAAACCATGGAAGGGACTGCCCTCTATCTGACCGGAGCACTGAAGACCCTATTCCTCGGCAGCCTGCGCACGAAGCTGGCGGCTCTCTTAGTGAAAAAAGACCTGAAGGGTTTCAAAAAGATGATGGATTATCGGGAAGTCGGCGGGACGGTGTTCCTGGGGATTACCAAGCCGGTGATCAAGGCCCACGGTTCCTGCGACGCCAAGGCGGTAAAAAACGCCATCGCCCAGGCTATGAAGCTCGTTTCCTCGGATCTCTGCAGGGATCTGGCGGATAAGCTGGCTGATCTGCCGGTGACGGAGCCGGAGCGCGCCCATGAATGAGCTGGAAGCCAGGCTGGGCTATACGTTCAGCAGACGGGAGCTCCTGGAGCACGCCCTGACTCACAGTTCCTGGTCCAATGAGCGAGGGAGCGGACGTCTGGGCAGCAATGAGCGGCTGGAATTCCTGGGGGATTCCGTCTTGGGCTGGCTGGTGGCGGAGACGCTGTATCACCGCTTCCCTCAGATGCCTGAGGGGGATATGACCCGACTGCGGGCGGAGCTGGTGTGCGAAAGCAGCCTGGCGGAGGCTTCCGAGACCATCGGTCTGGGGCAGTATCTGCGTCTGGGCCGGGGTGAAGAGCAGGGAGGAGGTCGGCAGCGTCCCTCCATCATTGCCGACGCCTTTGAGGCGACCCTGGCCGCCGTGTATATCGACGGCGGGGAAGGACCGGCCAGAGCCATGGTGGAACGGTTCATCCTTTCCAAGCTCAAGACCGCGGCCAGAAACGGCAGCAACGATCACAAGACCGTTCTGCAGGAGGCGGTCCAGCATCTGGGCATGGCGGCGCCCATATACCGGATGGTGGGAGAAAGCGGGCCGGATCACAACAAGGTCTTTTCCGCCCAGGTCCTCTATGACGGTCGGGTCGCGGGAGAGGGCAGCGGCCGCAGCAAAAAGGAAGCGGAACAGGCGGCTGCCAAGAACGCCCTGGATACCCTCCGGGCGGAGGGGAAAAAGTGACGCCGCGGCACAGGATCATCCCAATATTCGTGCCGCACCTGGGCTGTCCGCACCGGTGCGTATTCTGTGATCAGAGGATCATTTCCGGGAGGACCGAACCCGCCGGCCCGGAAACTGTACAGGAGGCATTGCGCTCCGCGCAGGCTGTTTCGGCCTGGGCGGAGCTGGCGTTTTACGGGGGCAGCTTCACTGCCATATCTCCGGAGATGCAGACTGTGCTGCTGGAAGCAGCGCAGCCCTTTCGCAGCACGGGTTTTCTCGTCTCCATCCGTGTCTCCACCCGGCCTGATTGCATCGACGGGGATACCCTGGATCGTCTTTCGTCATACGGAGTGGAAACGGTGGAGCTGGGCGCCCAGTCCATGTCGGACCGGGTATTGCGTGCGTCCGGACGCGGCCATCGGGCGGAAGATACGGTTCGGGCATGCAGGCTCCTGCGGGAGCGGGGATTCCGGATCGTCCTGCAGATGATGACCGGCCTTCCGGGGGCGGACCCGGAGGAGGACCTGCGCACGGCACAGCGATTGGCGGATCTGAAACCGGACGGGGTGAGGATCTATCCCACCCTGGTCCTGCGGGGCACAGCCCTTGCGGATCTGCTGGAGCGGAAGGAATACCGGGCCCGGACGGTGGAAGAAGCGGTAGAGACCTGCGCTCCCCTGGTCCGGCTCTTCCGGGAAAGAGGGATCCCCATTCTGCGCCTGGGGCTGCACCCTTCCCGGGAACTGGAGGAGAAGTTGCTGGCCGGCCCGTATCATCCCGCCCTGGGAGAGCTGGTCTACTCCCGCCTGTACAGGAATGAGGCAGAACGCCTTATGGAGGCGCAGGAGAATCTGCCGGAGGACCTTACGCTCTTGGTGGATCGGGGAGGCCTGTCCAAAATGACCGGCCGGGGAAAGGAAAACCTGTTCTGGCTTCGTGACCGGTTCCGGCTGCGGCAGGTGCGGGCGGAAGCCGGGGATTTGCCCACCGGAACTATTGCAATCAAAGAGAAAACAGTGTAAAATTATATTTCATGAACAGTATTATTATTGCCATTTGGAGAGTGTTAGATTGGATCTGCGAGCATTAGAGATTCAGGGCTTCAAGTCCTTTCCGGATAAGCTGCGCCTGACCTTCGAGGAGCGCTACTGCGCCATTGTGGGACCAAACGGCAGCGGAAAATCGAATATCGCAGACGCGATCACCTGGGTACTGGGTGAACAGCGGACAAAGACCCTCCGCGGTGCCAAAATGGAGGACGTGATCTTCGGCGGTACCGCGCAGCGGGGCCCTGCCGGTTTTGCCCAGGTCTCCCTGATCCTGGGCAATGAGGACCGCAGTCTTTCCTGGGATGCGGATGAAGTGATGATCACCCGCCGGTATTATCGCAGCGGGGACAGTGAGTATTATATCAACCGCAAGCTGGTGCGTCTGAAGGATGTAAATGCCCTTCTCATGGATACCGGACTGGGTCGGGACGGGTATTCCCTGGTAGGCCAGGGCAGGGTCGACGAGGTACTGGCGGCCAAAAGCACAGACCGGCGGGAGATCTTTGAGGAAGCTGCCGGTATCTCCAAATACCGGTATCAGCGGGAGGAGACCCTGCGGAAGCTGGAGCGGACGGAGCAGGATATGCTTCGCCTGGGGGACAAACTGGGGGAACTGAATCTGCAGCTGGAGCCTTTGCGGAAGCAGGCGGAAACGGCAAAGAAGTATCTGATCCTGCGGGACGAACTGCGGGGATTGGAGATCTCCCTTTGGATGGATGCGCTGGATCGTCTGGCGGATCAGACCCGGATTCTGACCCAGGAGTACGAAACCGCCGAAGAGCGTTTGCGGACGCAGAAGGAAGATCTGGAGAAGCTCTACCGTACCTCTGAGGATTGCAGCGAGGGGATCCGGGCGGCAGACGAAAAAGCAGAGCAACTCCGGATGGAGATCGGACAGCTGGAGAATCAGGCCTCTGAGCTCAGCCATGAAGCCGATCTGCTGGATGCGGAGGAACGGAGCAACCAGGCAGCCATCCGGCGCCTGGACGAGGAAAACGCCCGGCAGCAGGAACGCATCACGGATCTGACCGCCCGTTTGGCGGAGCGTCAGGAACGATTGAATGCGCTGGCGGCGGAAAGGGAAGCGCTGGAGCAGGAGAAGCAGCGGCTTTTCCGGAGCAGCAGCGAGACCAGCCTGGAAGCCGAACGTTCCGAAAAGGATCTGGAAGCGCTGACCGCCAAAGCGGCGGAGGAAGAAAACGCCGCAGCTGCAGAAGCAGCGCGGCTGGAAACCATAGAATCCTCTGCAGCGGCACAAACGGAGAGCCTTCGGGAGACGCAGGAAGAACGGGACCGCCTGCGACTTCGTCTGGAAGAAGAGCGCACCGCTTTGAAGCGGACGGAAGAACAGCTGCAGAAAAAGCGGGAAGCCGCAGTGGAAGCGGAGAACCAGTGCAAAGGACATCGCATGCTGGCGGACACCCGCCGCGAGCGGCTCCGGACACAGGAAGAACGGCTCCGGAAGCTGCGCATGGATGAAGAATCGATTCGCTCCAGAGTCAGCCTGCTGACGGACATGGAAAAGGAATACGAAGGCTTTTCCCGCGCGGTGCGTGTCGTCATGCGGGAGAAGGGCCGAGGGACCCTGCGGGGGATCCACAGTACGGTCGCCGGGCTGATCCATACGGAGGACCGGTATAC
>CAMZJG010000110.1 GCA_947307505.1 uncultured Clostridia bacterium
TCCCGGCCCTCGTCCCCCGCCACGGTGCCGGGGGAGAATTTCCAGTTGAGGATGATGCCGTTGCCGATGCGGCTCTGGTCCATCTTCGCCACGCTGTTGGCCACCGCGGTGGGACCGCTGAGATCATGGCTGCCGAAGCGGGTATGCACCGGCCCCATACAGTCCGACACAGGTTCATAGGCCCGCCTTCCGTCCGGAGTGGCGGCGTCCACGCTGCCGTGCATCACGTTGTTGGTCACGCTGAACACCCCGGGCATATACTCCCCGCCGTGGGGGGTGGGCCGGTGCTCCACATTCGCGCAGTATTCCCCGATCACCAGCTTTGCCAGTTCGTCGGCAAAGGGATCGTCGTTGCCGTAGTGGTGGACCTTCGGCCCGTTCACATAGGCGTACAGGGTCTCGTACCCCGCCCAGTCCGCCTTCAAGGCCGCCAGCAGCTCCGCGCCGGTGACCCGCTTCTCCTCGAATACCAGCTGCTTAATGGCGCTGAGGCTGTCCGCCGTCGTCCCCAGGCCCACAGCCTGGGGACCGCTGTGGTTATACCGGGCGCCGCCGGCGGTGATGTCCGTTCCCCGGGCGATGCAGTCGTCCATCAGGAGAGAGAGATAGGGCAGGGGCTTCAGCCGCTGCTGGGCCAGATCCATTTTGTTGATGCAGCTGATCATCAGGTCGCACCAGTATTTCATCTGGGCCTTGAAGGAGGCCACTACCTCATCAAAGCTCTTGGCTGTGGCCAGGCTGCCCGTATCCGGCCCCAGGCCGGTGCAGGCCGCGTGGTAGGGACAGGCTTCGGAGCAATCGATGCACCGGCCGCCGTTGATGGCCAGCTGTAGCACCTTGGCCAGGTTGAAGGAGCCGGAATCGTGCATGCCGTAGGTCTTCCCCGGCACGCAGGGCTCCACGCAGCCTACGCCCACATAGTTCCGGGCTTCCTCCAGGGGCTTGCCGTAATTCGTCAGAGCCCGGATCATCATATCGTCGTTGAAGATCTTGGGCTCTCCGGTGCCGATGCGGATGACGTTGAAGGTCTTCTCCCAGAAGGCGCGGGGATTCTTTTTGTTCAGGCGTACGCCCATCCAGGGATTGGGGATGCGGGTATGGGCATGGGCGTCCAGCACCATGTAGCTCAGATCGTTCACCGCGTCGTTCCCTTCGGCGTCGATGCCGCCCACGTCCAGGGCGGTGCCTCCCATGATGGTGCCGCTGGAGAAGATGATGGCGCTGGTATCCCGGATCTTCCGCAGCTCATGCATCTTGATGAAGCTGAGTTCGATGAGCTCCTGCATCTGTTCCCGGGTCAGGGTACCCGCCGCGATATCCCGCTCATAGTAGGGGCGGAAGATCTGGTCGAAGCGGCCGTAGGTGACGCTGTGGCCGTTGGACTCGATGATGATCATGTTGGTGGCCAGATGCCAGAGCTGGATGGCCTCCCAGAAATCCCGGGGCGGCTCTTCCGCCACCCACAGGCAGTTGGAGGAGATGCGCTCCAATTCCTTCCTGCGCACCGGATCCTGCTCCGCAGCCGCCATGCGCGCCGCCAGTTCCCCGTACCGCCGGAAATAGGTGCAAGCCCCGTCCAGCGCCGCGTCCTCCGCCAGGTAGAAATCCCGCTTCCGGGCGTCCTCCGCCCGGGAGGTATCCAGGGAGGCCAGGTGCTCCCGCACCTCCCTCCGCAGGCCCTTCCAGCCCACCCGAAGGAGCTTGTCATAGTCCGCGCACACGTGGCCCACGCCGGCATAGACGAAAAGCCCGTCCAGCACCACGCCCTTGCCCAGGTGGTTGCCCTGCTTCTCTTTTTCCGTATAGGAGGCGATGATGGCCTCGGACACGGTCTTTCCTTTCCAGAAGGGCTGGAGCACATCGAACACCGTGCGCTTCACCCGGTCCGAAACCACATACCGGTCGTTCTTCCGATCCTCCATGGGCCGGTAGAGGAATTCGTCCGCCAGCCAGTCCACGCTGAATTCCGGATACAGAGGCGCGCTGCAGGGCTTCGCCGCCAGCTCTCCCACAATGAGTTCCTCCGGCCAGATATGGATATCCACCCGCTCATAAAGCTCGCGCAGGGTCAGGGCCCAGCGGAGGGCGGGGGAAAAAGCGGCATATTTCGTATAGCATTCCGTCACGATCAGCGCCCGCTGATCGTCCGCGGTGGATTCCAGATGATTCGCCCGGTACAGCAGGCGGTTCACCCGGGGAAAGGGAGAGGGGTCCTCCGTCAGTCCGCTGACGCCCACGCCCCATTCCCGGTCCAGAGGCTCCACGGCCAGGGGCGGCATATGCTCCGTCATGTCGGCACGCTCCTTTCTCTTAAGCACACAATTCCCTATTGTGGATATTATACCATATCTCCCCGGGGAATGCGAGAGGGTTCCGTTTTTCTCCCGCCCCGGGAGCAGAAGATTGACAGGGGCGGAAAACGTGATAAAATATAGGGAACGAATGGTACGGAGGAAGCGCATTTGGAGAAGAAGAAACGCATCCCGGTCTCCAGGCTGATCGTCTCTCTGGCAACGGCGGGGCTGGTGTGGGCCTTATGGGCCATCCTGGGTCTTCCCTTCTCCAATGCATGGCTTCTGGCCCTGCCCACCGCCGGGAGCATCCTGGCCTTCCGGGGCATGTGGTTCCTGCAGAAGCGCAGAGCGGACCGCAAGGCCGCCGAGCTGGCGGAAGCAGACGCCGCGGCAGCGGCGCTTCAGGAGAAGGAACGGCTGGCCAGGGAGGCGGACGCCGCCCTCAGTCCTGACCAGAAGGAGGTCCTGGAGGAAGGCCGTCTGGCTTTGGGCGAGCTGGGCAAGCTCTATGCCCGTATCCGGGAGGAGAGCGTCCAGAGCCGGATCATGGACCTGCTCAGCCTGACGGACCGGATCGTGGAGGACGTACGGACGGATCCCGCAGATCTCCCTCTCATCCGGCGCTTCCTGCGGTATTACCTCCCCACCGCCATCCGGGTGCTCCATGAATATGATCGGGCCCAGGGGGATCGGAGCCGTCTGGAAAATCTGCTGGATGAGCTCATTGCCTCCGGCCGCTCCCAGTACGACGGTCTTTTTGCCAACGACGCCACGGATCTGGACCTGGAGATCGGCGTGCTGGAGACCAAGCTCCGGGCGGAGGGGCTCTCCGCGCCGGATTTTGAGATACCGATGAATTGAAACGGGCGATCGCCCGCAGGATATACTGAATTCACACGAAAGGATGACGCATAGATGGATTTCGAGTACAAGCCCACCCTTACCCTGGATCCCACAGCAGAGGCCCCCAAGCCCGCCGAACTCATCAGCTCTGCGGAGAAAAAGGTGGAGGCCCCCGTGTTCTCCATGGAATCTTTGTCCGAGGCGGAGCGGAAGGCCGTGGAGGACTTTGCCAAAAAGATCAATATTGAGGACACCAACACCGTTCTGCAGTACGGCGCAGGCGCGCAGAAGAATATCTCCGAGTTCTCCGGCGCGGCGCTGAACACCGTGCGCACCAAGGACATGGGCGAGGTGGGAGACATGCTCACCGGCCTGGTGGTGCAGCTGAAAACCATCAACTTCGACCCGGAGGAGAAGAAGGGCCTGAAGGGTCTTTTCCGTAAGGCCAGCACCCAGATCGAAGAGATGAAGGCCCAGTATGACAAGGCCGAGGTGAGCGTCAACAAGATCACCGAGCAGCTGGAGCAGCATCAGGTGGTGCTGCTGAAGGACGTGGCCATGCTGGATAAGATGTATGAGCTGAACCAGGCCTATTTCAAGGAACTGAGCATGTACATCATCGCCGGCAAGCAGAAGCTGAACGAGTGCCGGGAAGGCAAGCTCAAGGAGCTCCTGGCCAAGGCGGAAGCCTCCGGCCTGCCGGAGGACGCCCAGGCTGCCAACGACTATGCCAGCATGTGCAACCGCTTCGAGAAGAAGATCCACGATCTGGAGCTCACCCGGATGATCTCCATCCAGATGTCTCCCCAGATCCGCATGATCCAGAACAACGACACCCTCATGGTGGAGAAGATCCAGACCTCCATCGTGAACACCATCCCCCTGTGGAAGAGCCAGATGGTCCTGGCCCTGGGCATGAGCCATTCCGAGCAGGCTATGAAGGCCCAGCGGGAGGTCACCGATCTCACCAACGAGCTGCTGAAGAAGAACTCCGAGATGCTCAAGACCGGCAGCATCGATATCGCCAAGGAGTCCGAGCGGGGCATCGTGGAGCTGGAGACCCTGAAGCAGACCAACGAGAACCTCATCAGCACCCTGGAAGAGGTCCGTCAGATCCAGGTGGACGGCGCCGCCCGGCGGCGGGAGGCCGAGGTGGAGCTCACCCGCATCGAGGGCGAGCTGCGGCAGAAGCTGCTGGATCTGAGCAAATAACGGAGGATACCCATGAAGATCAAGAAGACCCTCCTGAAGATCCTGGCCGTCATCGTCGCCCTGCTCATCCTCTTCCTCATCCTGCGGGGCGTGGTGGAAAGCACGCTGGGCAAAAAGATCGCGGACGCTTCCGCCCTGTTCGACAAGGGAACCGGAGGTCAGCCGGGGATCTCGGAGGAGTTGAAGGCCCGGCTGGAGGCGGCGGACGGTCTGCAGAACATCGCCGCCAAGTACGACCAGGTATATGA
>CAMZJG010000111.1 GCA_947307505.1 uncultured Clostridia bacterium
CCGTCCACCGCGTCCTGATAGTCCTCATATCCGGTATACAGCATATCCGTGCCCCTTGCGGTGGTGGCACGGACGATGCGCCCGTTCTCCCCTTCCAGCGCGGAATCGTAGACTGCCTCGATTCCCTCCAGCCCGTAGTTGTCCGTTCCCACAAAACCAATGACCTGGGCGGCCTGGCTGGCATAGGGATAGTACCGCTTTGTATCCTCGATGATGTGCAGGCTTTTCAGGCTGTTTGCATTCTTAAAACTCCGCACCTCATCCGCCAGTTCCTTTTCGACCTTTTTCATCACGGTTTCATACCAGGAGTCCGTGTGGTCCCATTTTTTCATTACCCAGTCGTAATCCACATCCAGGATATCCGAAAGGCCCCGGGCGATAAGCTCGGGGTCCTCCTCGTATTTCCGCATTTCCACCGGACTGATATAGATGGTCTCCACCGTGGCGCTCTGGGCCAGGATCTTTCCCTGGGTATCGTAGATCGTTCCCCTGGAAGCAGTCACGACGGTGCTGCGCACCTGGTTCTCCACCGCAGCGCTTTCATAGTAGTCGTGCTCCCGGATCATGATCTTCGCGAGCTGCCCGATCAGGGCCGCAAATGCAGCGATACCGCACAGCACCAGAAGGATCGCTGTGCGGCGGTTCGCTTGCCTTTTCGTAACGGCGTTGGGGTCCGGTCTTCTGTTCAGTTCCGTGATGACTGCCATATCATCATTCCTTTACCGAGGCTGGTTGTTTGTCTCTGATGATTCCCGGTGAACTATACGCTCCTCCTCAGCGGAAGTATGCCTGTATTCGGCGGACAAAGGTATCCAGCTTTCTCTCCCAGTTGGCCAGGAAGCCCTGCTTTCCCAGGATCTGTGCCTTATCCCCCTCCGTACTGCGTACGAAGGTGGTCTGATCCGCGCCGGCCTTTACCATGCCCAGAGCCGATTTGGCGTAGGTCTCCACCTCTGCCAGATCGAAGGTGCTCTCATACTTGATCTCCAGCCGGTTGTGGTCCGTCTTCAGCTCCTGGAGTTCCTTCACCATGGAGGCGGATTCGTTCGACAATGTGTTCAGCCGCATGTAGCTGCCCAGGAGCAGGACGGCGCAGGCCAGCAGAACAGGGATAAAGATCAGGACGAACAGGGAGACCTGCACCCGGCTCCTCGGTTCTGCCGTTACGCCTGTGTGGACCAGTTCCCCCTCCCGGGGAAGGGGAACGACCTGTGGTACAGGTTCTTTTACCGGGGCTTCCGGAAATACCGGGACTTCAGCCGGGGCTGCTGTCCCGAAGTTATACGCGGCGCTTCCGTAAAGATATTCCGCCAATCTGCTCTTCCCCTCTCCTGCTATACACGCTCCGCGACCCGGAGTCTTGCGCTCCGCGCCCGGGGATTCCGTTCCAATTCTTCTTTGCCCGCCTTTACCGAGCCTGCCAGCCGTAGGGTCTGCTTGAAACCGCAGACGCACACCGGAAAGCTCTTGGGACAGGTGCAACCGTCCACCCGCTTATGAAAGGCCTGCTTCACCAGCCGGTCCTCCAGGGAATGAAAACTGATGATGCAGATCCTGCCGCCGGGATTCAGGCGATCAGGCGCCCGGTCCAGCAGCCGTTCCACGCTGCCCAGCTCATCGTTCACCGCAATGCGGATCGCCTGAAAGCTCCGTTTCGCCGGATGCTGCTTTTCCCGAAGGGCGGCGGCGGGCATGGCTCTTCGGATCAGCTCCGCCAGCTCCAGGGTGGTGTTTATGCCGCCCTGTTCTCTGGCCCGGATCATCGCGGCTGCGATCCGCGGAGCATAACGCTCTTCCCCGTAGGTATAGAGGATCCGTTTCAGTTCCTCCTCGGGCCAGGTATTCACGATCTCCGCTGCGGTGAGTGCGGAGGTCCGGTCCATCCGCATATCCAAGGGAGCATCCTTTTGATAAGAAAAACCCCGTTCGGCCTCATCCAGCTGGGGGGAAGAAACGCCCAGGTCAAACAGCATCCCATCCACGCCGGCAATGCCCAGATCATCCAGGATCTCCGGCACACGATCGAAATTCGAATGGACCAGGGTCACCCGGTCCTTCCAGGGCTCCAGTCTCTCTCCGGCAGCCTGCAGGGCCGTCTCGTCCCGATCCACGCAGATCAGTTTTCCGGAGCCGAGTTTTGCCGCAATGGCGCTGGAGTGTCCCGCGCCGCCCACGGTGCCGTCCAGATAGATCCCGTCCGGCCGGATATTCAGGCCATCCAGGCATTCCTTCAGCAGGACCGGTTCATGGGAGAACTCGCTCACAGCCCCAGTTCCTTATACAGCTCTGCCATGCTCTTTTCTGCGAAGCAGGCTTCCTCAGCCCGGTTGTATTCCTCGCTGTCCCACAGCTCCGCTCTGCCGGGAAGGCCGATGATGGTGACGTCCTTTTCGATCCCCGCATACTTCCGCAGTTCGTTGGGAACAAGGATCCGCCCCTGCGCATCCAGTTCGCAGGTAGCGGAATTGGCGAAGATATACCGCATGGCGCTGGAATCCGAAAGGCGGATCCCTTCAAACTGGGCGCAGAATTTTGTCCAGCCTTCCTCGGAATATACCAGCAGGCATTTGTCCGAGCCCCGGACCACATAGCACACGTCTCCCAGTTCCCGACGCATCTGCGCCGGGATGATCAGCCGCCCTTTGGCGTCAAGGCCGTGTGTATATTTGCCGGTCAAGGGTTATCCCCCACTTCGTTTCATTTTCCGCCATTCGGTCCCACTTCGTCCCCCATTATACTGTTTCTGTATCCTGATTGCAATAGGTTTGTTTCTTTATTTAAGAAAAAAATGTCTGGAATCCAAAAGTTTTATGCCGCTTTTTCGTGCTTATCAGTAAATAATCGAACATTTGTTCGATATTGGTAAGTGGGGGGCCATCCCAGGTCTTTCCCATTTCGTCCCACGGCGGCCTTTTTGAGATTGTATAGAACCGCATTATGTTCACCGGAAATGGATATTTTCCGATCCCTATTCACTCGGCTTTG
Organism: uncultured Clostridia bacterium; assembly: GCA_947307505.1. Next base: position 2,986 of record CAMZJG010000111.1, read on the forward strand.
TGGATAACTTTGTGGAAATTGTGTAGAACTCCCTTGTTTTTCAAGCGATTTCCGAGTCCCCATTCCGTCACTTGTGGATAAATGGCCTGAATATTCGTCGAAGATTCGGTTGACAGAAGTAGCATTTTGAATTATTTATACGACCGGCTCTCCCAAACTGGACACGTTCCTTGAGCCCCTTCCCGTTGACCGGAAAAAACGGAATATGGTATAGTCATTTCATGCGGATCATGATCAGAAAAGGGAAAGGACGAAACGAAAGATGAAGCTGGGCATCGGGATCGACACCGGCGGGACTTATACGGACGCCGTCGTTTATCGCTTTGCGGACAAGGCCGTGCTGGCCTCCGCCAAAGCGCTCACCACCAAAGAAGATCTCTCCCGGGGCATTCTGGCCGCTTTGGGAAAACTGGATCCCTCGCTTCTGCGCCAGGCGGACATAGCCGCGCTCTCCACCACCCTGGCCACCAATGCCTGCGTGGAAGGCAAAGGCAGCCGGGCCAGGCTTCTCTTCATCGGCCAGGACGGGGAAACCATGGAGCGGGTCGGCTCTGCCTACGGCATCACAGACCCCCAGGACGTATACCCCTGCCCCGGCAGCGGCACCTACGACGGCAAAGTCCTGCCGGATCCGGATTGGGATTCCATCCTGTCCGGCGCCCGGAAGTGGCTGTCCCAGGCGGAGGGCTTGGGGATCGTTGAAAAATACGCCATGAACAACGGGGCCGTAGCGGAAAAGGAGGCAAAACGGCGCTTTTCCGAGCTTACGGACATTCCCATCATTTGCGGCAGTGAGCTGTTCAGCGGGCTGGACAGCGTCCAACGGGCTTCCGGCACCCTTCTGAACGCCCGACTGGTACCCATCATCCGGGAGTTCCTGGATGCCATCCGGCGCTCCTTCTCCGCCATGGGGATCACCGCGCCCATCCTGGTGGTACGATCGGACGGCAGTCTGATGAACGAGCGTTTCTCCCGCCTCCGGCCGGTGGAAACCATTCTCTGCGGCCCTGCAGCCAGCGTCCTGGGAGGTATGGAGCTGGCAGGCAAGCCCAACAGCGTGATCGTGGACATGGGCGGCACCACCACCGATGTTTCCCTGGTCAAGGGCGGTCTGCCCGTTCGGGTCCGGGACGGCATTCGCATCGGCGGCTGGCGCACCTTTGTCAAGGGCGTGCTCATCGACACCTTCGGCCTGGGAGGCGACAGCACAGTCCGGCAGGAAAAGGGACGCATTGCCCTGAATGCGGAACGGGTCCTTCCCATCTCTCTGCTGGCAATGGAACATCCCCGGGTGCTGGAGGAGCTGCAGGCTCTGGTGGACGAAAAAGTCGTCCATACCCGCCCTATCCACGAGTACTACACCCTGGTGCGGGACATCTCCGGCGCCGAGGGCTGGACAGCGGAGGAAAAGGCCTTCTGCGCAGCGCTGCAAAACGGTCCTCTTTCCATTCGGGACGCCGCCGCTGCCGTGGATACGGATATTTATAAGCTCCAGGTCAAGCGGCTGGAGCGGGAAGGCGTGGTACTCCGCTCCGGACTCACCCCGACAGACATCATGCACTTGAAAGGCGACTTCACTTCCTATGATCCGGAGGCCGCCAGGCTG
>CAMZJG010000112.1 GCA_947307505.1 uncultured Clostridia bacterium
GCCGTTCAATCTCAGCAGTTCCCTGGCGCTTTCGATGGAGTCCACCCCGGTTTTGTTCTTGATGGGGGCGAATTCCTTCTCCCGCACCACCTCGAAGGGCAGGCAGGAGTCCATTTTCTCCACCAGGTCCAGGATCAGGGTCTCCAGCTTATAGCCGTTTTCGGTCTCGGGCTGGACCGCCGCCCCGTCGGCGTTGAGGCAGGGGACCTTTTTCTTCGCCAGGTGCAGGATGGGCTTGTCCCCCAGGAACTTATCCAGGGCGTCCACCCGGAAGAGGTAGTTGAGGATGACCCCGAAATTATAGGCCAGATCTCCGTTCCCGTTCCGCTCCTCCAGCATCTCCGGGGTGAGCTCATAGTACTCCACCACGCTGGCCCGGCCGTTCCGGCGGCACATGACTCCCACCTTCTCCTCCGGGAAGGCCTTGCGGATGACCTTGCTTCCGCAGGCGCAGCCCCGGTCCAGCACCGCCCCCAGGAAGCAGGGATCCGCGATGCGCTGAAGGACGTTGTCTACGGCAAAGGCGTTGAGCCACTGGATCCCCTCCCGGCGGAGCTCCTCCGTGATCCCCGCCCGGGCCATGGATTTATACCAGCCCCCGTTGCCGTTGGGGGCCATGAACATGGCGGAGCGGGAGGCCATGAGGATCTTCCCCTCCGGGTCCACGGCGGGGCAGGTCTCCTGCTCGAAGAAGTGCACCTCTTCCGTAGGATAGCCGAAGTAATCCTTCTCCCGCAGAAAGTCCCGGATGGCCTGGTCGTTGATGGCGCTGGTCATGACGTACAGGGGCAGGGTGCATCCCGCCTGCTTCGTCACCTCCATGAGGTTTCGGAACAGACACTCGAAGATGTACAGAGGTCTCGTCAGACCGATATCCACCAGCCCCTTGGATTTATCCACCCCCAGGCGGGTCCCCTGGCCTCCCGCCAGGAGGACGGCGGCCAGCTTCCGCTGCCGGATGGCCTCCAGTCCCAGGGCGGTGAACCGTTCCCGGTTCGCTTCGATCTCCCCCAGTTCCATGGCCGCCAGGGGCTCGATCTTCTCCCCCTCGGACCTGGGCTCCATAGCGGCCCGGAATCCCAGGAGGGGAGAAAAGTCCGTCTCTTCGATCTCCCGCAGCAGGGCAGCCTTTTCCTCTTCGGAAAGGGTATCGTACCAGGCCAGGACCTGCTCCTGCCCGTAATGCTTCAGCTTCTCCAGCGCCTCGTTATAGTCCATTTCCTTCTCCTTCAGAAACCGCTGATCCGATCATGGCCTTGGCGATCGGGTCAGCGGTCCTTTTCTGATGAAAGTTCAGCTCAGTTGAACAGCTCCGCCAGGGGGCTGTCCTCCCCCAGGATCAGGGTCTTCTCCCCGGTCATGGATTTCTTCATGGCGTCCAGGGCGATCATGAAGGTGTAGAATTCCGCCTTCTGCTTGCTGTTGTAGGCTTCGCTGAGGATGCGCATATATTCTGCGTCTCCTTCCGCCTTGATGATCTCCGCCTGGCTCCGGGCCTGGGCGACTTCGATCTCCACGTCCCGGTCCGCCCGGTTTCGGATCTCCTTGGCCTCCCGTTCCCCCTCCGCCAGGTAGCTGGCGGCAATGTTGTTCCGTTCGCTGATCATGCGGGTGTACACGGCGCTCTTGTTGTCGTCCGGCAGGTCCAGCTTCTTGGTCTCCACGGCGATGAGCCGGATGCCGTACCGGGTGAAGGAATCCCCGATGTTGGCCATGATGGCCTCCACCACCGCGCCGCTGCGGCCGCTGATGATCGCGTCCCGGGTCATGGAGCTCATGACCACCTTCAGGGCGTTGTACACGTTCACGTTGATGCGGCTCTCCGCGTTCTCCACGCTGCCGGAAAGGGTCTCGATGAACTTCCTGGGCTCCTCGATGCGCCAGATGGCGAAGCAGTCCGCGATGAGGCTGGTCTTATCCGCCGTGAGCAGGTCGCTCACGGGCAGGTCGTAGAGCAGCACCGTATTGGGCAGCTTCTCCGAGGACTGGACGAAGGGGATCTTCAGGTAGAGCCCGGGCCGGGCCTTCACGTCCACCACCGCGCCGAACTGGCGGACCACGCCGTATTCGTTCTGCCGCACCACGAAACAGCTGCTGAGGATGAGGATCAGCAGGACCACGATGACGATGACCAGGGCGATGAGCCCGCCGCGCCGTTTCTTTGCGTTTGCCGCCATATCAGTCCGCCCCCTTTCCGGTAAAGTCGTCCAGCGGGAGCACGGTCTGCATACTGCCGTCTGCCCCCTGGATGATTACCTTGACGTCCGGGAAGACCTCGGAGATCATTTCATAGTACAGCCGTTTCCGGGTGATCTCCGGATACTTGGCGTATTCCTCATACAGCTCCCGGAAACGGGAGGCCTGGCCCTCCGCCTCGGCGATGCGGGACTGCTTGTAGGCCTCCGCCTGCTGCAGGATCTCGTCCGCGTCCGCATCCGCCGCGGGAAGCACCTCGTTTGCGTACTTGTTGGCGTTGTTGATGGCGGTCTCCGCCTCCTGCTTGGCGGTCTCCACCGCCTTGAAGGCCTGCTGGACCTCCACCGTGGGTGGTTCCGCGTCCTGCATGGCGATATTCACCAGGGCGATGCCCAGGTCCTCCTGCTCCAGCCGCTGGGAGATCTTCTCCTTGATGATCGCCTGGATCTCGCTCTTGCCGGTGGTGATCACATCGTCCACCTTGTACAGGCCGATGGTATCCCGGATATAGCTCTGGCAGAGCATTTTCAGGATGCCCACCGGGTCCTGGCTGTTGTACAGGTATTTCACCGGGTCCACCACCCGGTATTCCACGTAGAAGTCCACGTTCACGAAGTTGAAGTCCACGGAGATCATCACGGACTCCTCCTCCACGCTGGCATTGGTCCTCAGGTCATAGCCGATGGCCAGGCCCTGTACCGCCTTGCTGACGATGGTCTTCTTCTGGATGAGGGGGAGCTTGAACTTCAGACCGGGGCTGCTCACCACGCCGGGCCTGCCGAAGGTGGTGATCACGGCGAACTGATCCTCCTGGAGCTGGTACATGGAGCTGAACACCAGCGCCGCCAGCACCAGGACCGCCACCGCCACGAGGATCCACTTGACGCTGCCCCTGTTCACGTTTTTTGCGGGTTTTACCGGGATAGGCCCGTCGCCTGCCGCCTGTTCGGCCTTCTGCTGCTTCATCTTTCCCGCCACGGAATAGACGATGAAGGCGGCGATGATGATGGCAAGGGTCACAAACACTTCCATATGGCTGTTTTCCTCCTGATCACGGGATCTGGACGGGCTCGGACATGGGCCCGCGATATTCTGTGCCGGCATGGGAGATATATGCGCAGACGATGTATCGGTATCCGGCGGAGGCCCGCCGGTCAGGCCAGGTCAGGACGCCGGCGCCGGTCACCCGGGCAACCTCCGTGTAGCCGCTCCCCTCCCCCGCGCTGCGGAGGATGATGTAACCCAGGGCGCCGGGGATCTTGTCCCAGCGCAGAACATAGCCGGAGCCGTGCTTCTGCGCCGTGAGCCCGGTGACCTGCTCCGGACGGACTATGTATCGGATATCCTGGTCCACCGCGCCGGTGATGCCGGCCGCGCTGCCGCTGCCGCTGTATTGCCAGTAAGCGAAATCGCCGTTATACCGGGTCTGCACCGTCCAGTTGGCCAGCCAGACGGGGAAACCGCCCGCCTCCTCCAGGGCCTGGGCGACCCCTTCTTCCAGCATGCTCCTGCCCGCATAGACCCCCGCGGTGTATCCCTTTTTCTCAACGGCCAGGCAGAAAGCGGCGCAGATCCTGCCGTATTCCTCCCCGGAGAGGCCCGCTTCATACAGCCGGCCCACCATGCTCCCGTCCGCCGTGGTGGCAAGCTCATAGTCCATGATCACGGGCAGGGTGAGGGAATAGGGCTCCAGCGCCTCCAGCACAAAGTCCGCCTCCTCCAGGGCCTCGGCCTCGCTGGTGGCCTGGGAGAAGAAGTAGACCCCCACGTCCAGCCCGGTTTCCAGGGCGGCGTCCATATTCACGGTGAAATTATCGTCCAGATTCAGGGTGCCTTCCTCGCCGTATCCCCGGAAGCCCAGGCGGATGAAGACGAAGTCCTGGGTCTTGGCTACGGTCTCCCAGTCGATCTCCCCCTGATACCGGGCCACATCCAGACCCCTGCCCTCGGCCTCCGCCTGTCGCTGCCATTTGGCGTATACCGTGCGCTCATAGGCCACGGCCAGGTCGAAATCGTAGGGGGTCTCCAGATCCCGGTCCGAGTACCAGCCGATGAAGTCCCAATACTGCCGCTCCGTCTCCTCCGGCAGGGGACAGGTATCCCCCCAGGCCACCTGAATATCCGGTACCGGGGTCCCGCCCCAGGTGTCGAAATGAACGGTCACGATCTGGATCCACCGGAGGTACAGGGTGATATCCTTCGTGACGGGAAGGTTAAAATCATATTCCTCCGTCAGGTCCGGATCGGTATACCAGCCGCCGAACCAATACCCCTCCCGCTGTGGTTCCTCCGGCATGGGCAGGGCGCTTCCCATGGGCAGAAGGAAGGCGGGGTACTCCGCCCCATCCTCG
>CAMZJG010000113.1 GCA_947307505.1 uncultured Clostridia bacterium
GCCCACGGTTTTCCGGCAGTAGGCCCCGCTGACGGACTGGTGGAAATGGACGCCGCAAATCCGCTTGGCCAACTCTCCGTGCTTATCGATCATGGAGAGGATATACCGGATCCCGTCCCCCTGGCTGCGGATGGACCAGTTGGCGTTCATCAAGTGGCCCGTATCCAGCATGATCCCCACCCGGGGATACTTGATCCCGGAGAGGAGATACTCCGTCTTTTCCGGCTCCGTGAAGGTGAAGCCGGGCCACCACTGGTTCTCCACCAGAAAGTCGAAGGTGGGCTCCACCCCATCCAGGAGGATGTTGATGAATTCGATGGCGCCGTCCAGGACCTCCTTGTCCGTGTGGAACCACTTATAGGTATACCCCTCCTCCAGGGATACGTCCGAAACATGGAAGACCATATAGGGGGGGCTGAAGCGCAGAGCCAGAGCCAGATCATCCCGGAACTGCCGCATCAGATCCTCCGGCTGAGTCCCCCGGTATACCTGCCCGATCTCCTCCCAGGAGCGGAATTTCCGCAGCAGGGCCTTTTCATCGTGCCGCCAGAAATCCAGCCAGTCCGGATAAAAGGTCATGTGCCAGCCGGAAACCAGGGAAGGGGAAAGAGTATCGTCCAGGTCGTCCGGGTCCGCGATGCCTTCGATCCCGTCCAGCCCCAGGGCTTTGATCTCCTCCGCCAGCCTGTCCCAGCTGCCGAAGGGTTTGATGCAATAGGAGGAAAGGGGAAAATTCGTGCTTTGGATCATGGTCGTACACCAGCCTTTGCGCGCCGGATAGGCGCGAATATTTATTCGATTTTTCTATTATAAGGGTTTGACCGCCGGATTTCAACTCCGGCTTCTCTTACCGGTCGGGAAGGCAGAAAAGCGGCCGGGGCGTGCCGCTGCACGCCCCGGTACCGGTACGCGGTTCATTCGATCCCCGTCAGATCGAATCCTTCCAGCCATTTCGTCGCGGTTTCGCAGACCTCCCGGAGGCAGGCCTCGTCGAAGGGCGTGGTCAGACCGGCGTTCAACAGCAGGTCGACGAAGGTGCGGCTGCCGCCCTGTTCGGTGTAGGCCATGTACCGCTTCCAGGCTTCCGCCTCGTCCTTCCGGATCATCGCCCAGAACTCCAGGGCTACGGTCTGGGCCAGGCAGTAGTCGATGTAGTAGAAGGGGTAATCATAGATGTGCAGCTGGCTCTGCCAGCGTTCGCCGTCCCCGTAGAAGGGGATGTCCCCGTCCAGCTTCAGCCAGGGCTGGTAGATGCCCATGAGCCGCTTCCACTCGGCGTGGCGCTCCTTGGGGGTCAGCTCCGGATGCTCGTAGACGATATGCTGGAAATGGTCCACCATGGTGCCGTAGGGGATGAAGGTGATGGCGCCGGCCAGGTGGCTGTACATGAACTTCCGGGCGTCGGGGCCGAAGAAGCCCTCCGCATTCCGCCAGCCGAAGAACTCCATGCTCATGGAGTGCACCTCGCAGGCCTCCGCGCTGGGATCGGCGTATGCGGCGGGGATGCGCTTGCGGTTCATCCAGTAGGCAAAGGCGTGGCCCGCCTCGTGGGTGACCACCTCCACGTCCCCCTGGGTGCCGTTGAAGTTGGCGAAGATGAAGGGACGCTCATACAGCTCGATGGAGGTGCAGTAGCCGCCCGCCTGCTTGCCTTCGGTGGAGAGCACGTCCATCAGCCCCTCCTCCCGCATGGTGCGGTAGAAGACGCTTGTCTCGGGGGAGAGCGCGTCGTAGAACTTCTGCCCCTGGGCCAGGATATCCTCCGCCGTGCCCGCGGGCCGGGGGTTGCCGCTGCGGAAGCTCAGGGCGGCGTCCGCGTAGGACAGGGGATAGGTCTTGCCGATCCGCTTCGCCTGCTCCCGCATGATGGAGTCTGCCACGGGCACCAGATATTTCTGCACGGCGGCGCGGAACTTTTCCACGTCCTCCTTGTCGTAGCAGTTGCGCTCCATGCGGTAGTAGCCCAGCTGCGTGTAGCCGTCGTAGCCCAGCTTCCTGCCCATGGCGTCCCGGAGCTTCACCAGTTCGTCGTAGATCCGGTCCAGCTCCGGCTGATGCTCCTTGTACCACTGCCCCTCGGCCTTCCACGCGGCCAGGCGGCGGTCGTCGTCCAGATCGTCCTGGAAGGGCTCCAGCTGGGACAGGGTATAGACGCCCCCCTCAAAGGGGACCTGGGCCGAGGCGATCAGCTCGTCGTATTTGCTCACCAGCTCGTTTTCCTTCTGCATATCCTCCACGATCTCGGGGGAGAAGGTCTTCCGGGCGATCTCGGCGTTGAGGAACAGCAGATCGCCGTATTCCCGCTCGAAATCCTTCCGGAAGGGGGAGTCCACCAGCGTTTTGATCCACTCCTGCTCATACTCCTCCATCTCCGGGGTGACCTCGTCCCAGAAATCGTTCTCTTCCTTGTAGAACTCGTCCCGGGTATCGATGGAATGGCGAATGTAGGACAGGGTGATGGTCGTGTCCACGGCCTTGCTCTTCTCTTCGTATTCCAGGAAGACGCCGCGGGCCTCCTCATAGCTTTGGGCGTTTTTGAGCCGTGCGGTCAGGTCCTGGATCTCCCGGATGACCGCATCGGTGTCGGGCCTCTGGTAAGGCATTTCTGAAAATTTCATGATGATTCTCCTTTATTCAGGTTGATAGGTGATTCATAGTCGGATCCGCGTTTCCGGTTCGCCTCTCCCGGCGAACCGCTCTTATTGCGTTTCCAGTTTCCTGCAGACCGTCCCGCCAACGGTCAGGCAGCCGTCGCCGAATTCGATCTTCCCGAAGCCGCCCTTCCGGCCGAAGGTCTTCTTCCCGATGGGGTAGAGCCGGCTGGCAAAGGGGCCGTCCTCGCCGTGGATCCTTGCGTACAGCTTCCCGCCTTCCAGATAGACCTCCTCCAGGCGGAAGTCCTCCAGGAGCGGCTCATATTTGCCGCAGTAGGAGCGTAGGGTCTTCAAGCCCGGCATGTCGGCCGCGTCTTCCTCCACGGTCTGGAACAGCGCCAGGGAGATCTCCCCGAGCTTCCCGCTCAGCGCCTCCGTGGTCCGGTTGACCATGCTCGCCACGCACAGGTCCTCCCGCAGGGAGAACCACCATTCCGTGAGAAAGCCCTCGTTCCAGCCGCCGTGGCAGCCGATATCCCCCCGGAAGTTGTTGACGCAGAGCCCGTAGTTGTCCATCACCGGCGTCAGCATGCGCCGGGCCGTCTTTTTCTTCAGGAAGCCGCCCTTGCGATAGCTGCGGGAAAGGGCGACGCCCACCTTCACCAGCTCCGTGGGCGTGGTCCACAGGCCCGCCGCCGCGTGCTCCGGATAGTAGTGATAACCGTGGGCCGGGTCCTCCTTCTGTGCCAGCCTGTCGCCGAAGGCGGCGTTGGCAGCGAGGTCCTCATCCAGGGGCTGGAAATAGCCGGTGCGCTGGAGACCCAGGGGCTCGGCGACCTCCTTTTGGAAGGCCTCCCGCAGGGTGACCCCCGTGATGCGCGTGAAGGCCAGTTCCGCCAGGGTGATGCCGCCGCCGGAGTACAGGTGCTGTTTCCCGTAGGGCTTGATCCTCCGGAGCTTCGGCGTGTTGCCCCTGCCGCTCAGCACGTCCTCCAGGGTCAGCGGTTCGTGGTCCGCCCGGTAGCCGGGGAAGCCGTGTACGTTATAGCCCGCCGTGTGGCTGAGCAGGGCGGCGAAGGTCACGGGGCCCTTTTTGACGAATTCCGGCACGATGCCGGAAAGATCCGCGTCCAGGTCGATGAGGCCCTTGTCCGCATACCGCAGCAGCGTCAGGGCAAACAGGGGCTTCGATACGGAACCGGCCTGGAACAGCATGTCCGGGTTCACCGGAAAGTCCTCGCCGCAGCGACCGCTGCCGGAGCAGTAGGTGAGAAGATCTCCTTCTCCGTCAAGGACGGCGACGCTGACGCCATAGCCCTTCTTCCCCCTGATCCCCAGGGCCTGATCCACATCCACGCCGCAGATGTTTTTGACCAGCTTGTTGGGGCCCTTCAGCATCCGCATCAGCACCGCCTCATCGTCGTCGATGATGCCGGTCTTCCGGAAGCCGGCTTTTTGATAGATGTGCAGGCCCAGCTCGTTCTCCGGCTCGGTGGAAAGGAAGAGCCGGTCGGCGCCGTTGTCTTTGAAGTACCGGATGATCTCCTGCAGCGCCGCCTGACCGTAACCCTTTCCCTGCTCGCTTTTGTCGATCATAAAGCGCCAGAGCCAGTACCTGTCGTCCGGGTCCTCCGCCTCGGGGGCGAAGGCGAACATGCAGAAGCCCACCAGCTTTTCGTCGGCGTAGATGCCGAAGGGCCGGGCCACGCCGGGGTACTTGGCGTTGGTTTCCTCCGCCTGCCGCAGAGAAACTTCGTTGGCAGCGACGAAGGGCTGATCCTCCCGCACGGAAAGCGCCAGAACGGCGTCCCGATTCTGATCATCCACCGGTTTCAGTTTGATTATCATCCGTCGTGTTCTCCTTGATTCTGTGATTTGCCATGAAGTCTTCCTGAGCCGCGCCGTCTGCTGAAACGGGCGCAAAAAATCCGCAG
>CAMZJG010000114.1 GCA_947307505.1 uncultured Clostridia bacterium
TGGCCCCCACCTGGGGCGTGGAGCCCATGATGGGCACCAACCCCCTCACCTTCACGATGCCCACGGACGAGGATTTCCCCTTCAATTTCGACTGCGCCACCAGCACCGTGCAGAACGGCAAGCTGGAGTTTTACGCCCGGGAGGGGAAAGAGGCCCCGGCGGGCCTGGTGGTGGCCAAAGACGGCAGCAGCGATATGACCGATCCCGATCGGATCCTCACGGAGATGCGGAAGGGCAACTGCGCCCTCCTGCCCCTGGGAGGCGCGGGAGAGGCCACCGGCGGCTACAAGGGCTACGGCTTCACCGCCATCGTGGAGATCCTTTCCGCCGCCTTGGCGGGGGGCCCCTTCATGAAAGCTCTGTCGGGAAAGACGGAGGACGGCGGGAACAAGCCCTACCGGCTGGGCCACTTCTTCTTCGTCATCAATCCGGAGTTCTTCATGGGGCTGGACACCTTCAAAAAGACTGCTGGGGACATCTGCCGTGCCCTCCGGGCTTCGGAAAAGGCCCCCGGCGCGGAGCGGATCTACACCGCCGGGGAGAAGGAATGGCTGGCCTGGCAGGAGCGGAAGGACAAGGGCGTCCCCGTGGGGGAGTCCATCCAGAAGGAGCTCCTGGAGCTGCGGGACAGGCTGGGACTCAAGTACCGCTTCCCCTTTGAATCGTAAGCAGCTGAAAATTCAACATATTGCGAGAGGAATGGATTGAATTATGGAAATCAAAGATCTGAACCGTTACGGCGAAGTACTGGAAACGAGCCTCAAGCTGCGGACCATGCCCATCGGCGTGAAGTTCTGCGAGAGCGAGGCGGACGTGCCCAAGGAGGCCGTGTATCCCAAGGAGAAATTCGGCAAGCATATGGCCCTGTGCCAGGCTTTCTCCTACGCCCGCATGAAGGGCATGACCATCGCCATGCGGAAAGAGGACCACTGGTGCTGGAACCCCCTGGTGGGCTTCGGCAACGTGGACTGCGACCCCGGCACCCCCTCCTTTGACGAGGTGTGCAAGTTCATCGGCATTCCCGGCAAGGAAAAGGCGGCGGAGTTCTTCGCCAACTTCCCCCGGCTGCCCAAGAACAAGTACCCCATCGTGGTCATCGCGCCCATCAAAACCTGCACCTTCATGCCCGACGTCATCCTGGTCTATGCCGAGGCGGCCAAGGTGAACCACATGTGCCGCAGCATCAAGACCATCCTGGGCGGCACCTTCACCAGCACCTTCGACGGCATCGACTCCTGCATCTACTGCACCGTGCCCACCTTTACCAAAGGCGAGTTCCGCATCACCTTCCCCGATCCCGGCGACCGGGAGCGGGCCCGGGCCTACGACGACGAAGTCATCCTCTCCATGCCCCCCGCGAAGATGGACGCCTTCATGCAGGCCTTTGAGGGCATGAACCGGTTCATGGGCTTCGACTGCAAGCTGCTGGAGTTCAACCTGGACTTCCCCCATCCCCCCTTCTACAACACCCTCTTCGAGATGTGGGGCCTGGACAACTACGGCACCACCTGGGATGTGCCCGCGGGGAAATGATCTATACTGCGCAAATTCAAAGCTGGGGCGGTTTTCGGACCGCCCCAGCCGTATAACAGGAGGTAGACATATGGAAATTCAGGAAGTCAACCGCTGGGGGACGCTGCTGGAGGAGAAGCTCCAGCTGGATACCTTCCCCATCGCCATGAAGTTCTGCGAAAGCCGTGAGGACGTTCCCTCGGAAGCCGTCTTCCCCATGGAGAAGTGGGGCAAGCATATGGCCCTGTGCCAGACCTTCTCCTACACCCGCATGAAGGGCATGACCATCGCCATGGGCCGGGAGGACCACTGGTGCTGGACGCCCCCGGTGAGCTTCGGCTGCGTGGACTGCGAGCCGGGCACTCCCGCCTTTGAAGAGGTATGCAAGTACATCGGGGTCCCGGGGCTGGAAAACGCAAGAAAGTTCTTCGCGGAATTCCCCAAGCTGCCCCGGGGCAAGTATCCTTACATCGTGACCGCCCCCCTGAAAAACTGCTCCTTTACGCCGGATATCGTCATCATCTACGCTTCAGCGGCAAAGATCAACTCCCTCTGCGGCGTGGTGAAGTCCGTGGTGGGGGGCACCTTTACCAGTGTCTTTGACGGCATCGATTCCTGCATCTACTGCACCATTCCCTCCTTCCTCAAAAACGAGTTCCGCATTACCTTCCCCGACCCCGGAGACCGGGAGCGGGCCCGGGCGGGGGACGACGAGATGATCCTCACCGTTCCCGGCGGACGGCTGCAGGAGTTCATGGAGGCCTTTGAGAGGCGGTTCCAGCGGGGCGGGTTCAGCAAGCGCCTCTTCGAGTTCAACCTGGACTTCCCCCATCCCCCCTTCTACAATACCCTCTTCGACATGTGGGGCCTGGACAACTACGGCACCACCTGGGACGTCTGATTCAATTCGGACCAGCTTCCCTTGGCTCCGAATTGAGAAGTTGCACTTCGCTCCCCGCAGGCCCTTACGGGCCCACAGTCCGCTCCGTGAGCAGTATTTCGGGGCAGAAATGAATTCCGCCCCGAAATGATTCTGTTTGTATTCGCGGCTTGCGGGCCGCGAACTCTGCGAGGCTATAAAATAAAGGATCGGCGGCGCCCGATGGGCGCCGCCGATTTTTGCGCGTTGCGTTATTACTGCTCGGCCATGTACTTATCGTACTCCGCCTGGTAGATCTCAATGATCTTATCCAGGCCGAAGGTCTTGCAGTCGGAGATGAAGCTGTCCCACTCGCTCAGAGGCTTCACGCCGGTGAGGAAGGAGACGTAGTTCTCGGTGAAGTAGGTGGTCAGGTCGGTGCGCAGATCGTTCAGCTCGTTGGTCTGCTCATCGTTGAATACGATGCCGGTGGGCCAGTCGTACAGGCCGCGGTAGCCGGGGATCTTCCATACCTGATAGAAGCCCCATTCCCGGTCGCCGCCGTCGTAGAAGTAGCTGCGGGAGATATCGTGCAGGCAGTACTCCACCAGGTTGTTGTTGCAGTAGATGATCATGATCCACATGGCGCCGGCGTCATGAGTCATGACCCAGTCGGTGAGCCGCTTCTCGCCCTTTTCATTGTAGTACCAGCAGTAGCCCTCGCCGGCGTCCTTGCCGGAGCCCTCGGGGCCCCAGGAGGTCCACTCGCCGCCCCAGTCGCTCATCCACCAGTCCATATAGGCGCAGAGGAGGTCAATGTTTTCGCACTTGGCGGAGAGGTTGGCGGAGCCGTAATGGGTCTCGCCGATCCGGTTGCCGTAGTTCAGTTCCTGGTCGGGGGTGAGCTTGGTGCGGTGGATGGGTTCCCAACGGGTGTTGGGGTCAACGCTCTCCACCTCGGCCTGCCGGACGGCGCCGGGGGTCTGGGGCTCGGCGCCGACCCAGTCCTTCCGGGAACCGGAGTCATAGTCGCCGCCGATGACGTAGGACTGGAAGTTGGGGGAGATCAGGCCTTCGTCGTACCAGGTGTGCAGCATGGTCATGAGGGCGCGGTCGTCCTCAGTCATGCCGCAGACTTCCACCTTGCCGTCCTTCACGCGGGTGTAGCTGGTGCTGCCCATGTAGAGCACGGTATCATAGGCGCAGAAGTTGTAGCCGGGGGTGGATTCGCCTACGCTGTAGATGAAGAAGGGGAACAGCTCGCCGTTGCCGTACTGGTTGTTGCTCATGTTGACCTTGAAGGCCATCATGACGTCATGGAACTGATCCCAGGTCACAATGTCAATGGCATTGCCCAGGCCCAGGGTATCCATCCAGTCCTGCCGGACCACGTAGCCCATGGTGGGGACGGGATCCATGACCAGGCCGTACAGGGTGACCAGATGGGTCTTCTTGTAGAACAGGGTGTTCAGGCACTCGGGGTTCGTCAGGGAGCGGTTGTGGATCTCCCACATGAAGTTGGGCATCAGATCGCGCTTCTCGTAGACATCCGCGAAGTAGCCCTCGTCCAGGGCCTGGTCAACGGTGCCGCTGTACATGTAGTAGCCCTGGTCGATAATGTCGTCCAGATCGTCGGAAGCGATGAGCACGGCGAAGTTCTCACGCCGGTTGGCGGAGTCCACCACGTCATACTCGATGTGCACGCCGGTCCACTCGGCTACCTTCTGCCAGGTCTCGATGGAGTTGAAGCCGCCTTCGGGCAGATACGCGGGGGTGTAGCAGGTGGTCCACCGGGTAAAAACGGTGTCGTCGTCGCAGAGAGGCTGGTCATAGACGTACTTCTCCACGGGCCAGCCGTCCGCATCGGTGGCATAGTTCTTGGCGTAGTGGTAGGGACCTTCTTCCTCTTCCACGGGAGCCTGGGTCTCGCTGCCGCCGGGAGCCTGGGTAGCCGGAGCCTTGGTAGCGGGCGCCTGGGTCGCGGGGGTATCGCCGCCGCCGCTGCTGCTGTTATTGCAGCCGGCGAACAGAGCCAGCACCAGAAGCACAGCCAGTACCAGGGCCACAGTCTTCTTGGTCTTCATTTTCTTCCTCCTTTTTGATTCGGGAATTGTTAT
>CAMZJG010000115.1 GCA_947307505.1 uncultured Clostridia bacterium
CCCGAGGGCCCGAAGACGGCGGGGTATCTGTCCGTGGAACAGATGCAGCGGGACGCCTATGCGCTGATATACAACCTGCGCAAATATTACTCGTTATATGAGTATTATGGCGGCGACGAAAAATTCGATGCGGTCCTCACAGAGATCCAGGAAGCCATTACCCGTGCGGGAGAGATGGAGCCAAAAGAATTTGGTAAGTTTTTGCTTCCATACCTGTCCTTCATAAACGACAAGCATTTTACCGTTGACAGAAGAAATCCTTCCCCGTATTTGATCACCGCCTTCTATCGGGAGGTCGCCTTTGGAAAGATCGGCGGGAAATACGTCAACCTGGAGACGGGAAAAGAAGTGAAGCGCGTGGAGGGGTTCCCTAAGCTGGATTCCCTGTTCCGCCTTTCTCTGTCTGATGACTACCAGTTGGTCTACTATCCTGTGGCTCAGATATCGGTTCCATTTTTGGAATTGACTCAAAAACTTGTGGATGGCATTCTGACGGAATCGGCGGATACGCTGAACGTCGTTTACACCGACGACAGCACCCAGGGGTTGATTGGTTTTATGGATTACCGGGTCTTCGTGGATTCTGTCGAAGCGGACATGCACGAAACACAGGGCGTTCCCGTTGTGCGTACAACAACGTTCGACAAAGGGAAGCAATCCAAGCTGATGATGGACTTTTTGAATGCAAATCGCCTTTCCCCCTCTATGGTCGTCGATCTTAGAATGAATGGCGGCGGCTATGCATGGGATGTGCTTGCGTGGTTCGACAGCTACACCGGCCGCGTGACCAGCGCAAACAGCTATACCGTGTTTTTCCTTACGTTGAAAAGTCTATATGAGAAAACCATATATGGAAGCCTATCCTCTTCTGAAAAAAACATGCTGGAAAAAAGGCTCCAAGCGATTGACGGCAGCCATGTGCTCCTGTCGGAAGCGGATGAGTTTGTAGACAATCCGGATCGTCTGCTGATCGTGCTGACGTCTAAGTGCACAGCGTCTGCCTCGGAATGGTTTATCGATTACGGGCACAATGTGGAAAACGTCCTGTTTGTAGGCGATGCAAGCACGGGTTGTTCGGAGAACAGCGCGACCTATACATCTGTCTCATTGCCGTATAGCCATATCCCCATGTCTCTGGGTACCACGGTCAGGGTGTTCCCGGATGAAGACTATTTCCAGGAAGGGCGTGGTTTTCTCCCCGACATCTGGGTCCCCGCCACGGAGGCGGAGGACCTGATCTGCGGCTTTCTGCAGAAACTGCAGTCAGCACAAAACGCAACAGCAAACGAGGAATCGACGCCAACGCCTCAGAAATTTGCGGCGCTGGACCCCGACGCACGCTACGCAAACGATTACCTCTTTCTCTGGAAGACGCTGGAAACGGATTATCCCTTTCTGCCGTACCTGAAGGATAAGGGCGTCGACGTGGACGAGATCCGGGAGCGCTATGCCCGGCGCGTCAACGGGATCGAGGACGATGAGGCGATGATGGACTGCATCAAAGACCTGTTCGAGGAGCTCCGAAACACCGCCCATCTTGCCGTGATCCTTCCGTGGCAGTATCCCATACTGTATTCTGTCTATGTTCTTAACCCGGATGCGGCATCTCACCCATATTTCGAACCTTGGCGAGAAGCGCTGATGGATCCGGGGCTGTCCCCCTTGTATGCGCCGCCCGAGGTAACCACCTTCAGCGAGTATCAAGCCGACGAGATCGGCTATTATCGGGAAGTCACCGTAGAGTATTATGAGGACTGTAAAACCCTGCGCCTGGCCATTCCCACCTTTGCCCAAATGACCGTCGAACGGGATAAAGACCTGATCCACGATACGATCCTATCCTATCCCGATGCGGAGAACATCGTTTTCGATATCACGGGAAACAGCGGCGGCGACGATACCTACTGGATACAGAACATCGTCGGTCGGTTCGGCGAGAGCTATGGCATGAAATGGCGTGAGTTTTACCGGGATACGCCGCTGAACGAAAGCATAATTGAAAGCACGAGACAAAAGAGCCACGGGATCTCCGAATTGAAGGACGCCCCGGAATGGGCCAGTTCCATGGGGCTGGACAGATACTATTCGGGAAGGATGACGATCGGAGCCGGCGGAGCAAAGGCAATCCGCAGCACGGCAAGGCGATGGGTCATTGTGGATGAAAACGTGTATTCATCCTCAGAAAAGTTCGTCATTTTCTGCAAGCAGACCGGATGGGCGACCGTTGTGGGCAGGCATACGGGGGGAGACGGCCTGGGCTACAGCCCTGTGTTGGTCATGCTGCCGGATTCCGGCATCCTGATCCGCTTCAGCAACACGGCGGGAGAGACTCCGGACGGCGCTCTGAGCGTGGATGGGACGGAGCCGGATATCCTGTTGGAAACCGAGCCCCTTTGTGAAGCCCTGCTGCAACTGATCCGCAGCCAAAACGCTGCGAATTGACCAGCACAGGCCCCCATGCTATATTGGCTCTGAGAGATCGCGTGAGGAGGAGAGCAGCCATGGACAAGCTGTATGACCGGGCAGAGATATATGACCTGATCGAAAGCGAGCAGCGCAGCGAGAGCATACGCCGGGACTGGGCGTCGTTTTTGGGGGAGCGGGCCATCGAAACGCTGCTGGACGTAAGCATCGGCACCGGCGGCATGACGCTGCCCCTGCAGGAGCTGGGCATAGAGGTGTTCGGCTCGGACCTTAGTGAGGCCATGCTGGCCCGCTGCCGGGAGAAGGCCGCCAGGAAGGGCCGGCCGGTGAAATTGCGCCAGGCGGATTTTCGGGACCTCAGTTGCTGGGCCGGGCGGCAGTTCGACTGCGTGATCAGCACGGGGAACGCCCTGGGGTACGTGGAAAACGCCGACGTGCTCAGAACCCTCGAGCGGATGGACGCCCTGGTGAAGCCCGGCGGCTACCTCTGCTTCGATTCTCGGAACTGGGAGAAGATCCAGCGGGAGAAGCAGCGGTTCTACCTCTATAACCCCTTCTTTCATGGAGACGACCGGGTGAACCTGGTCCAGGTGTGGGACCACAACGACGACGGGTCCATCACCTTCAACCTTCTCTACACCTTCGAGCGGGACAATCGCATCTTCCAGAAGGAGCAGTTCGAGGAGCGCTACCACCCCTTCCCCAAGGATCTGGCTGTAAATAAGCTCCTGTCCCTGGGCTATACGGACCTCACGATCCGCCCCGTGCCCAGCTTCGCGCCTGTGACCGACTTCGAGAAGATGGACTGGTATCGGCTCATGGCCCGAAAACCCTGACCCAAACGGAAAAACAAAAGAGGGGATCATCGACTTCACAATGAAGCATGATTCCCTCTTAAGTTTCTCTTTTTGGGCGACTTTTTCTCCTTTGTCTAAAGAGAAAAAGTCGCAAATAAAAGAGATATCAATCTTCCTTAACGTCCGTCAGAAGCCACTGGGTCCCGGCCCAGACCTTGAGCGCGGTGCCGCAGTACTTGCAGACCTTGGAGCCCACGGTGGGCACAGGCGCGCCGCAGTTGGGGCAGTTGGTGCGCTTGACGCCGGTGACGGTATCCGTGGACCAGGCGGCCAGATACTTGAGGATCAGCCGCCGCTGCCGGACGGTGCCCGCGCCGTCCTTGAAGGAGGCGGCCGCCTGGAAGGTCAGCACCCGGTCCTCGGAGGCGTCGTCATAGGCGGCCAGGGCCACCTTGTAGACCTGGATGCTCCCCGCCACGTCCGGGGGCAGGTACGAGGGCAGGCGCTCCCGGAGCTGGTCCGAGATCCCGTCCGCATACAGGCACTTCCCCGCCTGGGCGCTCTCATAGAAGGTTTTGGCGTCCTTCATGACCCGCTGGCGAATGAGCTCCGGGTTATACTCCGGGAAATCCCGCTTGATGCGGTCCATGAGCAGCGGCTCCGCCGAGGACAGGGACTTGGGCGTGGTCTCTACCTCCAGGTCCGCCTTTTTGATGATGCTCGACACGGTGGACGCCAGATTCCCCACCTTCAGGGCGGCGCGGATCACGTACCGCAGGGCCACCAGCACCCCACCGCCGATCAATATAATAAGAAGGATCGTCCCGATCCCGGCTGCGCTTTCCATCATTCGCCCCCCTTTTCCTTTATATAGAGTATACCAAACCTCGCCTCTGTTGACAATAACCTCCCCAACGATCAGCTCAAGCGCGGTGTAGCCGCGCGCAGTCAAGCCCGGGGGAAGAACGGACGGCTGAAAGCGGACACAAAAAAAGAGAGCCGCATCGCGACTCTCTTTTTTTGATTGTTACTCGATGACCTTGGACACGACGCCGGAGGCGACGGTGCGGCCGCCCTCACGGATGGCGAACCGGAGGCCTTCCTCCATGGCGATGGGGGTGATCAGCTTGATCGTCATCGTCACGTGGTCGCCGGGCATGACCATCTCCACGCCCTCGGGGAGCTGGATGGAACCCGTCACATCGGTGGTACGGAAGTAGAACTGGGGACGGTAGCCGGAGAAGAACGGCGTATGAC
>CAMZJG010000116.1 GCA_947307505.1 uncultured Clostridia bacterium
GCCTCATCCAGGATGATGAAGGAATCGTCCAGGGTCCGGCCGCGCATATAGGCCAGGGGGGCGACTTCGATGCTCCCCTTTTCCACCAGCTGCTGGTAGGTCTCCGGACCCAGCATATCGAACAGGGCGTCGTACAGCGGACGGAGGTAGGGATCCACCTTGTTCTGCAGGTCCCCGGGCAGGAAACCCAGCTTTTCCCCCGCCTCCACTGCGGGCCGGGTGAGGATGATGCGGCTGCATTCCTTGGCCCGGTAGGCGGTGACCGCGCAGGCCACGGCCAGGTAGGTCTTGCCCGTTCCCGCAGGGCCTACGGCCAGGGTAACGGTATTTTTCCGGATGGCCTCGATGTAGTTCCGCTGGCCCAGGGTCTTGGCCTTGATTGGCCTTCCCTTTGCGGTGACGCAGACCACGTCGTCCTGGATGCGGCTGAGCTGATCCAGCCGTCCGTCTTTGGCCAGCTTCAGCACATAGCGGACGTTCTGGGTGTTGACGGGTTCTCCCCTTGCAGCCAGCTTCATGAGGCCTTCAATGGTCTGCTCCGCATAGGCGGTGGCTTCCTCATCCCCGCTGATATGCAGCTCGGAATCCCGGTCTGTGATGCTCACCTGCAGTTCCTTTTCCAGAAAATGCAGGTTTTCGTCAAAGGCGCCGAAAACGCTGATCAGGTTTTCCAGCCGGTCGATGCTGATGATACGCTCTGTCATGAACTCACTCTCTTCAGTACGGTATGGCAGGTCAGCCCTCCCGCGTTCGGGTCAGTCCGATCTGCTGCAGACACTCTGCCGTCATGGTGAGGCGCAAAAACCCATCCCCGGATTCTGTGATGAAGCTGCATTCCTCCGGCTCCGGACAGCCGCTTTCCTCCCGCAGCCAGCGGAGCAGGCGCTCCCGAAGGATCGCCTCCCCCAGTACCGGATCCAGGGAACGGTGCAGAGGGGTATACTCCCGGTATTCCGTCCGGATCAGGGAGAGGGGCAGATAGCTCCCCAGCAGGGCAAGACGTGTCTCATTTTGTATTTTATCATAGGCCTCATAGGAAATTCCACCATGAAAGTAGAGATTCAGGCGAAAATTGCAGATTTTCACAGCCCACCGCACCTTGCTGCGGCCGGTCTCCGCTTTTTCCAGATGATCCGTCGGCAGGACCGCCTCCGCCTGATACCAGGTCCTGGCCCACACGTCCCCCATGGCATGCACTTCCCGGGTACTGTTCTGCAGATCCGTCAGGCCGCCGGTGATGAGGACCTCCCCTGCCAGCACCGCGTCCCCCGGTTTGACTTCTCCCTTCCCCTCAAGGACGCTCATGCGCTCCACCAGGCCGGTGCGGCGGGCGATCACGTCCGCAGGGATATCCTCCTCCACCATCTCCGGCGCTTCCCGCCTCTCCCGCACGATTACCGTGGCCTTGCTGCCGCTGACCCGGACCGTGAGGTAACTGAGCCTGCCCAGTTTTTCCTGCATCCGGCTGCGCACCAGCTCATTGTCGATATGCATGCTGTTGTGGCCGATCCCCACGTCCAGTTCCTCCAGGGCGGCCAGGATCTCCGTCCGGCTCAGGGTCCGGTTCCCCACCACGTCGATCTCCCAGATCGTATCCGAGAGCCGCAGCAGCGCCGCCAGAAGCAGCGCCGGGGCCAGAAGCAGCCCGGCATGGCCCCGGAATCGGCGGAGGAAATGTCCCAGACCACGGCGGGCCAGCACCTCCGTCTCCACCCGGCGCTTCTCCGCCAGATCCCGCAGATCCCCCAGCCGGTCTCCCCGCACATACAGGCGAAAACGGAGACCTTCCTCCGCCCGGACCCGGGAGAAAGGAACGTCCGCCAGGGCAAGATCGTTCAGCAGCTCCGGTACGGCTTCCCCGGTGAGGCGTACCTCCGCCCCCTCCGTGATCCAATAGGCCGACCGCATCTCAGTAGACCAGCTCCAGGGCGAAGATCTTTCCCCGAAGCTGCAGCTCCCCGGCGGTCATGGCCTCCAGGGTGAGTCCGCTTCCCCGCACCTGGAGTTCCGCTCCGGAGCAGCGTACCACCACCAGTTCGGCGCCGTAGGCGGCCAGTCCCCGATGCTGCTCCACCCGAACCCTTTCCAGCCCCTCCAGCTCGATCCGCGGCAGCCCGGGGACGAAAGCAAGGGGCAGGTCGCTCCTTCCCTCCAGTGAACGCAGGAGTTTCCCGGCAAATCGCATTTCCACGCCCTCCTCCACATAGGGATGTCGTACCTCTATCCTAGCTTTCGGGAGGAAGGATTATGCGTTTTCGACGGCTGCTGACGAAATGGGAGCCCCTGCTTTTTCTCCTGGGGGCCGGGTTCCTCCTGGCCTTCCCCAAAGAGACCTCCGCCTATGCTCTGGAGGGGGTGGAGCTGTGTCTCCGCAGTGTGATCCCCTCTCTGCTGCCCTTCTTCGTCCTCACCGCCCTGTTCCGGGAACGGGCCATGCCCCTGCGCCTGGGCGCCCTTCTGGCTCCGGTGTTCCGCCGCTGCTTCCGGCTCAGCGGCGCGGGGGGCAGCGTCCTGCTCCTGGGGCTGGTGAGCGGCTATCCCGTGGGGGCAGCCGCCGCCTCCGCCCTGTACCGTTCCGGGGGCTGCGGAAAGGAGGAAGCCCAGCGGCTGCTCATCATCGCCAACAACTGCGGTCCGGCCTTTCTCTTGGGCATCCTGGGCGGCCGGGTATTCGGCCGGACCGGCCCCGCCTTTCTTCTGCTGGCCATCCACATCGCCGTGACCCTGTGGCTGGCGGTCCTGCTGGGGGCCCTGCCGGGCCCGCTGCCCCGGGAGGAGATCTCAGAAGTCTCCCCAGTTCCCCTCTCCGCCGCCTTTTCCTCGGCGGTGCTGCAGGCGGGCAGCTCCGTCCTGGCCGTCTGCGCCTACGTGATCCTCTTTTCCGTCCCCGTCCGCTTCCTGCCGGAGATCCCCCTGCTTCGGGGCCTGGCAGAACTGACCGCGGGGCTGACCGCCCTGGAGGGCTTCAGCCCGGGAAACGCCGCTGCCGCCGCCTTCCTTCTGGGCTGGGGCGGACTGAGCGTCTGCGCCCAGGTGCTGCGGCACGCCGGGGAGGCAGGGCTCTCCGCAGCGCCGTATCTTGCCGGACGCTTCCTCCATGGGCTGGTTTCCGCCCTGGCCGCCTGGTGCTGCTTCACCCGTCCGCTGCTGCTGATCCCGCTGATCGTGACCGGGGCGGCTGCCGCGATTCTTGTAAAAAGAGGTGGAAAACGGCGGCAAACCGGGGTATACTGTCACCGAGGTGATTCATGTGATCTTTCGTAAAAATGTGGAACCCGCCTGCGCCTACTGCAGACATTCCAGTCCCGCGGAGGAGGGCACCTGCATCTGCCTGAAGCGGGGCATCGTCTCTGAGTGGGGCAGCTGCAGGCATTTTTCCTATGATCCCCTCCGCCGGGTGCCCGAATCCGCTCCCGCGCCGAAAACGGAGGGACTGGATCAGGACGCCTTTTCCCTGGATTGATCAAAAATCAACATACAGGAGGATAACACCATGGATGTGATCAAACTCATCACGCCGGACGTAAAACCCGGAGAATTCGCCCTGCCCGTCATGGACGTGAGCGGCGTGAAGCGCAAGTACCTGGATATCCCGTATACCCCCGGCGGCGGGGCCGATCAGAGCCTGGATATCTACCTGCCCGACGAGGGGGACGGTCCCTTTCCGGTGATCATCTTCATCCATGGCGGCGCCTTCTGGGGCGGGGACAAACGGGATTTCCAGTGCCTGTACCTCATGGACGGCATCCGCCGGGGCTACGCCGTGGCGAATGTGAACCACCGCCTCAGCCAGGTGGCCAAATTCCCCCATTCCGTGTTCGACGTGAAGGCCGCCGTCCGCTTCCTCCGGGGCAACGCGGAGAAATACTGCCTGGATAAGGCCCGCTTCGCCATCGGCGGGGACTCCGCCGGGAGCTACTACGCCGCCATGCTTGGCACCAGCGCGGGCATCCCGGCCCTGGAGGATCTCACCATGGGCTATCCCGAAGAGAGCAGCGCCGTCCAGGCGGTGATCGGTCTCTTCGGCGTGTATGATCTGGAAAAGCAGTCCCGGTTCACGGAGGAGACTCCCGGCACGCCGGGTATGCCCAAGATGGGGAACTTCGCGGATCAGTTCATGGGCCTCAACTGCCGGGAATACCCGGATCTGGTGAAGCTGGCCTGGCCGGGAAGCTACGTGCGGAAGGACTGCCCCCCTATGCTGATCCAGGCGGGCACCAAGGACGAGGTAGTGCCCTATGAAAACTCCCCGGATCTGGTAAACAAGATCAATTCCGTCTGCGGCGAAGGCCGGGCTGTCATGGAGCCCTTCGAGGGCCTCACCCACGGCCACCCGGACTTCGGCAAGCCGGAGAACGTGGACCGGATGTTCGCTTTCCTGGACAGCGTTCTGAAAAAATAAGCCGAATATGTTTCTCCCGGAGGGCCGCGGCCCTCCGGGAGTATTTTATTCGATGCCGAACAGGGCGTTCAGG
>CAMZJG010000117.1 GCA_947307505.1 uncultured Clostridia bacterium
CTCAAATCGGAGCCCAGCGAAGCGGGTCCGATTTGAATCACCGATAGGTGGTGAAATCCTTGTCCATGAATCCCGCGTTGAAGGGCATATGGATGTGGTCCGCCTGACCCAGGGGCATATCCGCCGGGGTGACGGGGACGCTGCCCTCCGGCACCACGGGAGGCGGCGCCATCATGGGCGGCATGGCAGGACGCTCCCCTTCAGCGCCCTCTCCCCGGGCGGCGAACATGGGAGGCATGGGCTGGGGCAGCTGCTGCAGCTTGAGCTGATTCTGGAGGAAGCGCCAGCAGGGCTCGAACCAGTCGTCGATGCTGGGACCCACGGTGCCGTCCGCCCCCAGGATGCGGGCGGTGGAGCCGGTCTCCCCGTGGCCGCCGCAGCTGGAGATATAGGCGGCGAAGGGGCGCTTCTGTTTCTCAAAGTTGGAGATCATGGCGATGGTCTGGTACACGGAGACCAGGGTATCCAGCCGGGCATGGTGGAAGAAGGCCGGAGGCGTCTGGGGGCCCACCAGGTCCCCGTTGGGGACGTATACGATGCCGTCGTCCGTCTGCTGGCCGCAGTACATGGGGCCGAAGCCCAGGACCATGGCGTTGGGCTTGCCCTCCTCCCCGGTGCAGCCCGCGGCGGCCATCAGGTCCGGCCGGTTCCACAGGTTGCCGGTGCTCATGCAGATGAAGGCCCCGGCGGAGTTGCCGGAGATGATGATCTTATCCGGATCCAGGCCCCATTCGTCCGCATGATCCCGCAGGATCTTGATGCTGCGCATCAGGTCGATGATCACCTGAGGCCAGCGGTAATCCCGGGCCACAGGGTAGAGGTAGGTGCAGATGACCCCCACGCCCTTGCCCATGAGCCGGCCGCCCAGGGCCACGGTGTCCGATTCGCTGCAGAACATGAAGCCGCCGCCGGGGACGTGGATGAGGGCCGGGGTCTTCTGGAAAAACATCGCGCCCTGTACGTTGGCCACGCTGACGATCAGCCGGGAAGTGCCCTTTTCGTTCAGGTCAAAGGTAAATACCTGCATATGTGTTCCTCCCTTGTTTTTATTTCGTATCTTTCACTATATTACCGCTAAACCGCTTCGTTTTCCAGCTCTTTTTGGGATTTCTGCACAAAGAAAGCGCTCCGGGCAAGCCCGGAGCGCTCAGTAATGTATGTTTATTTCTTGAACAGCTTCCGATACAGCCAGATCAGGATGCAGGCGCCTACCACAGAGAGGATAAGGCCCACGATCCAGCCCCCACTGATGCCCAGGACGCTGCCGATCACGCCGCCGATTACGCCGCCCACCAGACCCAGGATCAGGTTGATGATCAGGTTCTGCTCGGACTTCATGATCTTGCCGGCGATCCAGCCCGCCACCACGCCGATGATCAATGCGCCGATGATGCCCATGAAATCACGCTTCTTTCTCTCATGTTTTACCGGAATCCCGGCGAATTCATTCTATCCCGTCCGGAGCCGCTTTGCAAGTCTCTCATTTCTTCGGCCGTTCGCCGATGGCCACCACGATCACCTGGTCCCGGGCGCTGTAAACGTTCACCGCCTCCGTCACCCGCTCGATCAGGGTACCGTCCCCTTTATACCGGACCCGGTAGGTGGTGACCTGCATCCCGTCCCGGCCGTAGTCCGTGATGACCCGCTTCCCGGACTTCACGTTCTTATGCTCGTAGTAAACCGTCTTATGGGGGACCGTATAGTCCACATGGTATTCCAGCTCTACGTAGCTGTCATCCAGCTTCGTCCCCCAGATCTCCGTCTTCAGCTGGCCCCCTTCGATCCAGGCCTTCATGAGGATGGGATACTCATCCTTCAGTTTGAAGCGGAAGTCCGGTCCGCCCCAGCTCACGGTAGCATCCATGCCCAGAGGCAGATAGGTCTGATAATACAGGTGGTTGGTGCGCTCCAGGATCTCCTCGTCCGCCAGCATGCAGCAGTAGTACAGAGCGCTGGAGAGCTGGCAGATACCGCCCCCCACCTCCTCCACCAGTTCTCCGTTCGCATAAGCGGTGGCCGGACCGTAGCCCTTTTCCTCCGTCCGCTCTCCCAGGGCGCCGTTATAGGAGAATTCCTGACCCGGCAGAAGGATGGTCTCGTTCAGCATGGAGGCGGCGATCTCGATATTCTTCGTGCGCACGGCGTTGTTGGTGAGGGGGGTATCCACGCTGGCCAGCAGATCCCGGAACAGGAGGGCCTCCAGTTCCCCGGCCTTTACCTCCGGCTCCAGGGTGAGGATGGGGATGCGCACCGTCTCCCCTTCCTTTGCTTCGGCCAGGATCTTCTTGCCTTCCTCCAGGTCGAAGGTCTTTCCGGCCTTCTCCGGCTGCACCTGGTAGGTATCGTCGAATTTCGCGTCCACCGGCTCTACGTGCAGTCCTTCCCAGATGATCTCCAGGTCCGGTTTCTCGGCGGGAATCGTCTCCGGGGTGCAGCTGACCTCCAGCTCTCCCCGCTCCAGCGCCGTCTTCAGTTCCTCCAGCAGCGCTTCCTGATCCACGTGGGCGCCGTCAGAACCCAGGGTGATCTGCAGAGTTTCCTCATCCGGAAAGACGACGAACCCGGTGGGCTCCTTATCCAGCTTTTCCGCCGCCTGACGGCACAGCTCCCGGAGCGGTTCCTCCTGCAGCACGGGCGTCCAGGTCCGAGGGAAGTCGGCGGTGCGGCTCCGGTCCAGGAGCCAGTTCAGGGCGTCCCGATTCCGGTCCCCGGTACGGCCCCAGGCCAGGATGGCGTCCGCCTCCGCTTCCATATCCGGCACCAGCCCCAGTTCCTCCGCGGAAACGCTGAGTTCCTCCCCGGGAAGGGAAAGGGTAAGGCTTTTCCCCGCAAGAGGAGCAAAGCCCTTGGTCCGCAGGCGATCCAGCACCTGGTTCCGATCACATCCTGTAATATCTTCGCCGAACAGGTATACGCCGGGTGCCGCCCGGTCCGGTCCGCCGACCTGATTCCTTGCCCAGAGGAATACCCCTCCGCAGGCCAGGACCAGGACAATGAGGAAAATCAGGAGCCCCAACAGCCAGCCCCAGCCCCTCCGGGTCCGGGGTCCATAATGCTTGTAGGACATAAGTACTCTCCTTAAAACAGGGTATCGTAATAATCTTCTTTCCGCCAGGGGATGCCCATATGGTACTTCTGCTCCGCCTGGGCGTCCAGCAGCTCCCCGATGAGCCGGTTGGACAGGAGAAAGCCCCGGGGGGTGAAGCGCCAGCGATCCCCCACCCGCTGGGCCAGACCCAGGCGCACATAGCTCTCCATGAGTTTCTCCAGGGGTTCAAAGCTGTTCTGATACCGGGTCTCGTATTCCTTCGGGTCCATGCCCCGGGCGGTGCGCATCCGCAGCATCACGTATTCCGAAGCCTGCTCATAAAGGCTTATTTCCTCCAGTTCGCTCATCAGCTCCCCGCCGGAGCCGATGGCGGCGATATACCTCTCCGCATCCGGCAGGACGGTGAATCGCTTGCCCCCCAGCCAGGAGGCGGCGGAAGCGCCGAAGCCCAGATACTCCTCCCCCATCCAGTATTTCAGATTATGCCGGGAGGCGTAGCCCGACTTGGCAAAGTTGGAGATCTCATACTGCACGTAGCCCGCGGCGGCCAGGGTATCCACGGCGTAGAGATACAGATCCGCCTGGGTATCCTCGTCCGGCAGGTCCGGATCCTCCCGCCGGGACCAGAGGGGGGTTCCTTCCTCCACCTTCAGGCCGTAGCAGGAGATGTGCTTCGGCTGCAGCTCCATGGCTTTCCGCAGGGTATCCGCCCAGTCCTCCCGGCTCTGGCCGGGGAGCCCGTAGATCAGGTCCAGGCTGATGTTCTCGAAGCCCGTCTTCCAGGCCAGATCCACCGCATTGACTACCTGGGCCCAGTCGTGCCGCCGGCCCAGATCCCGGAGGATCCCATCGTTTGCGCTCTGAGCCCCCAGAGAGATGCGGTTGAAGCCCGCTTTCCGCAGGGCCCGCAGTCCCTTTTCCGTGACGCTGTCCGGATTGGCCTCAAAGGTAACTTCCCCGTCCGTCAGGACCTTGTACCGCTCTTTGATCTCGCCGAACAGGTCGGCCAGCCGCTCCGCCCCATACCAGGTGGGGGTGCCGCCGCCGAAATACACGGTATCCACAAGATACCCCTCCGCCAGAGGGGCGGCTTCCCGCATATGCTGGGTCAGCGCCTGCTGATAAGCCGGGATCAGATCCCTCCGGTCCGCCGTGGAGCAGAAATCGCAGTAGGCGCAGCGGGAGGCGCAGAAGGGGATATGGATATATATGCCCAGGGTTCTGTCCGCCATGGGTATCCCTCCTTGATCGGATCATGCCGCCTCCCCGGAAAGGGCAGGCGCAAACGGGGTCTTTATATTATCTCTCTCCGGCTCCGGCTTGTCAATTCGTTTTTCCTGCGATTGCTTTTCCGACGGGGATATGTTATCTTGATATTAATAACCTATATACCTGCATATTTT
>CAMZJG010000118.1 GCA_947307505.1 uncultured Clostridia bacterium
TGCGCTTGTCTTCCTCTCCCTTGGCCGGCGCCTGCCCCCGCAGTTCCATGCGCTTGTGGCAGTTGGGACAGCGTGCCTGGGTCTGAACGCTCAGGCTCTTCCGATAACCGCAGCTCCGGTCCGGGCAAACCAGCATTTTCCCGCCCTTCTTGCCTTTGACCTCCAAAAGAAGCTTCCCGCAATCCGGACAGCGCTCACGACTGACATTGTCTGGCGTATACTGTCCCTCGCTGGCCTTCACCGTGTCAACCAGGCGGGATGCATATCCCCGCATTTCCTGGATAAAAGCGGCGGGTTTCTCTTTTCCGGCGGCGATATTGCTGAGACGCATCTCCCATCGGGCGGTCAGTTCAGGGCTGCGGAGCTCCTCCGGGGCAAGACTTACCACCTGCATCCCCTTTGCCGTAGGGATCAGGGATTTTCCGCTGCGCTCCACATAGAAGGCCGAGATCAGTTTTTCGATGATGTCCGCCCGGGTGGCGGGAGTGCCAAGGCCGCCTGTCTCCTCCAGGGTCTTGGACAGATCCCGGTCCTCCACCTGACTTCCGGGATGCTCCATCGCGCTGAGGAGCGCTGCTTCCGTATAGCGTGCGGGAGGCTTGGTCTGCCCCTGATTTACCCTGGCCTGACCGAGGCGGAGTTTCTGTCCCTGATTCAACGCAGGCAGCTGCTGGATCCTGTCTTCCTCTTCGCTCTCCTCCGGCTCTTCCAGACTCATCATGCCATAAGCCGCTTTCCAGCCTTCCTGCAGCACACGTCTGCCTTTGGCGGACAGGGTCTCCCCCTGACACCGGATCGTTATGGTCAGATCCTCATACTCCATGGGAGGCAGCAGGACCGCAAGGAATCGACGGGCGACCAGATCATAGATGTTGCGCTCCGGCCCGGTCATGTCCCGGTACTCCGGCGGCTCTTCCGTGGGCAGGATGGCGTGATGATCCGTCACCTTTGCCCCATTGACCAGGAATCGGGTCTGCAGGGGCCGTCTGCGCATCAGTTCATTGACCAGCGCGTTATAGGGCCCTCCCCGCAGGGACTGGAGCCGCTCCGGCAAAGTCGGCACTACGTCCTCCGGGATATAGCGGGAGTCTGTTCGCGGATACGTGAGGACCTTGTGCCGCTCATAGAGGCTCTGCAGAATATTCAGCGTTTCCTTGGCACTGTAGGCAAATCTCTTGTTTGCATCCCTTTGCAGCTCCGTCAGATCATAGGCAGCGGGAGGCGGGGTCTGTTTGAACTTCTTTTCCACCCGCTCCACAGAAGCCTCTGCGCCGCTGAGTTTCGCAGCAAGCTTCTCAGCCTGCTCCCTCTCCATGCGTCCGCCGCCGGAGCCCTGGCGGTTCAGGGTGAAACCCTGCTCCGCCCTGACGCTGACGGTGTAGTATGACTGGGGGACAAAACGCCGGATCTGTTCTTCCCTGGCAACCAGCATGGCCAGGGTCGGCGTTTGTACCCGACCGGCGGACAGAGAGGCGCCGAATCGGCAGGTAAGCGCCCGTGTCACGTTCAGTCCCACCAGCCAATCCGCCTGACTGCGTGCTTCCGCGCTTTGATACAGATGGTCGAATTCCGAAGCAGGGCGGAGAGACCGGAACCCTTCGCGGATCGCTTTTTCCGTCTGGGAAGAGATCCAGAGCCGACTTGTCCTGCCCTTCCAACCTGCCTTCTCCATGATCCAGCGGGCGACCAGCTCTCCTTCTCTCCCTGCATCCGTGGCGATTACCAGTTCAGAGATGTCCGGACGGCGCAGAAGGCTTTGTACCACCCGATACTGCCGCCAGGTCTCCGGGATCACAACCAGCTTCCGCTTCTCCGGCAGCATGGGCAAGGTCTCCATATCCCATTTTTTGTACTTGGGATCATATTCCTCCGGGTCCGCCAGGGTCACCAGATGCCCGAGCGCCCAGGTCACGATATACCGGTCCCCTTCCAGGTAACCGTCGCGTCCCTGGCCTGCGCCAAGGCTCCGGGCAAGTTCCCTGCCCACAGAGGGCTTTTCCGCCAGCACCAGAGTCTTTCCCATGCCGCTGTTTCCTTTCAAAATGCTTCAGATCAGCGCTTCAGCGCTTCCACCAGCCGCTCCGCTGCCAGACGGACGTAGGCTTCGGAGGTGGCCAGATTCAGGCGAATATGGCAGTCTGTCTTCCCTGCTTCAACTGCACGGATATCTCCGCTGCTCCGGCTCTCCTTTGGGAAAAACTGATGGCCCCAATCCACAGCCAGTTTGCACTGCTTCAGGACCACTTCCTCCAGCTTGTCCCGTCCCACGTACGGCGCCAGGTCCACCCATTGGAGATAGGTGCCCTCCAGCGGCGTGACCAATGCGTCGGGCAGGCCGGTTCCAAGGATCTCCTCCGTAATGCGGGCATTGTTCCGCAGGTGTTCCAGGCAGCCGTCCAGCCAGTCCCGGCCGCCGCGATAGGCAGCTTCCACCGCAACGTAGCCCGTCATGTTGGAGTTGATGCCGGTGAAAGGCTTGCAGTATGCGTCATATTTCTTGCGGATCGTCTCATCCGGGATGATGATCATGGAGTGTGAAAGCCCCGCCAGGTTGAAGGTTTTGGAGGCGGCGGTGAGGAGCACAGCAAATTTCTCGCAGGGATAAGCTGCGAAGATCGGCACATGTTTGCCGGTAATCTCCAGATCATGATGGATCTCATCGCTCACCACATATACCCCATGCTTCTCGCAGATCTGCAGCAGCCTGGCCAATTCTTCCTTTTTCCAGATGCGGCCTACGGGATTATGCGGAGAACAGAGGATAAAGATTTTGACATTCTCCCGAACGATGGCATCCTCGAAATCCTGATAATCCGGCGTATAGTATCCGTTTTCCTCCTTCAGCATACTGCACACCAGCCGCCGGCCGGTATCTTCTGCGGCGCTCATGAAGGGGTAGTAGCAGGGGCTGAGGATAATGCAGGCGTCCCCCGGTTGGGTCAGGGCGCCGATGGCCCGATAGATCCCGCAGACCACCCCGGGGGTATAACGGATCCAACCCGGCTGCACGGTATAACCGTGCCGTTCCTGCTCCCATTTGACAAAGCTCTGATAGTATGCGGGAGAGGGGAAGGTATATCCATAGGTATTCTGCTCGGCCAGCTTGCTCATGGCCTCACGCACGGTGTCTGGCCCGCGGAAATCCATGTCCGCCACCCACATGGCGATCAGATCCTTGCCGCCGAAGCCGCGTTCCATGCCATCCCACTTCGCACAGCCGGAACCGCGCCGATCCCAGTAATACTTCTTTTCAAATTCTGTCATGTCACTTCTCCATTTTACCGGATAAAATTCGTCATCACCACGGGCTCCAGGGCAGGATAAGTGATCCCCGCCTGCTTGCCGGCTTCGATGCACTTCACCAGCCAGGCCATATTGCGCCCCAAGGTGCGCATGATCTGCATGCCTTCCTGGTCTTCCTTCACCTGCTCCGGCGTACGACCATGAACCACGCACCAATACTTGCTGCTGACGATGGGCATGCCGGCAATGGTAAAATACTTGTTCAGCACATCGAAAGAAGCCGTGCCGCCGCTGCGGCGGCAGCTCAGCACCGCCGCGCCGGGCTTGCCTGCCATGGGCTTCGAACAATAGAAGATACGGTCCAGCGCGGAGATCAGGTTCCCCGCCGGACTGGAAAAATGCACGGGGGAACCGAAAATCACGCCGTCTGCCGCTTCCAGCTTATCGATGAGAGCGTTTACCCCATCATTATCCCCGAAAGCGCAATGCCCGTTTCTTGCCCGGAAGCATCCTCCGCAGGCAATGCAGCCGTTGATGGGCTTATTCCCCAGCCAGACGATCTCCGCTTCCACGCCGTTTTCCCGCAGCTGGCCTGCCGCCTCTTCCAAAGCGGTGTATGTGCAGCCGTGCTCATTGGGACTGCCGTTGACCAATACGACCTTCATTGCAATTCCTCCCGTTCCTCTCATGAAGCGCGGGGGCGGCGACAAGCGCCGCCCCCGCGGTCAGTTCATTCTGCTGTCTTACTGATAGTTGTCGTAAATGTCGCCCAGGAACTTGGCCGCATCCTCAACGGTAAGCTCTTTGTCCACATAGACAGGGCACTTGGGCCACAGATGACGGGCGGCCACCACCAGAGGAGCACCGTCCACCACCTGCTGACGGGTGGCGCCGTATTCCTTCAGGGACTTGACCTTGCAGGCCCTCATCATCTGATGGATCACATCGCCGATCTTCAGCGCAACTTCCAGGTTGGTTTCTTTCCCGGTCAGCTCCACGCGCATGGCGTCGGCGATCTTCTTGATCTCTTCGGGCACATAGTCCGCCATGATCTTCAGCAGCTCGGGGGTGACCCAGGCGCACTCGATGCCGTGGGGCGTATGGCAGGTAGCGGAGATGGAGTCGCAGGTGGCGTGGCCAAGCTGGATATCCGTATCCACAAAGGCGAGGCCGGCCCAGTTGGAGGCCAGAGCCATTTCGCCGCGGGCA